>DASYDA010000220.1:0-1809 GCA_036499865.1 Dongiaceae bacterium
TTGAACTTCACCAGCGCGAAATCGGGCTCGATGCCGGTGGTGTCGCAATCCATCACGAGGCCGATCGTGCCGGTGGGCGCGATCACGGTTGCTTGCGCATTGCGATAGCCATGCTCGTTGCCGAGCTCGAGGGCGCGGTCCCAGGCCCGCTTCGCGGCTTCGATCATCCGCTGGTCCGGGCAGTTGGCGGCGTCGAGCCCCACCGGCAGCACGGAAAGGCCTTCGTAGCCGGATTTCTCGCTATGGGCGGCACGGCGATGGTTGCGGATCACCCGCAGCATGGCATCGCGGTTCTTGTCGTAGCCCGGGAAGGTGCCGAGCTCGCCCGCCATCTCGGCGGAAGTCGCGTAGGCAACGCCGGTCATGATCGCGGTCAGCGCCGCGGTCAGCGAACGGCCGGCATCGCTGTCATAGCCGATGCCCATCTCCATCAGCAGGCCGCCGATATTGGCGTAGCCGAGGCCGAGGGTACGGAACTCGTAGGAAAGCTGTGCGATCTCCTTGGAGGGGAACTGCGCCATCAGCACCGAGATTTCCAGCACCATGGTCCAGAGCCGCACCGCATGCTCATAGCCCGTGATGTCGAACTTGTTGTCGGCGTCGCGGAAGGTCATCAGGTTCATGGACGCCAGGTTGCAGGCGGTGTCGTCCAGGAACATGTATTCCGAGCAGGGATTGGAGGCGTTGATGCGCCCCGATTCCGGGCAGGTGTGCCACTCGTTGATGGTGGTGTCGAACTGCACGCCGGGATCGGCGCTCGCCCAGGCGGCCGAACCGATCTTCTCCCAGAGGTCACGCGCCTTCACGGTCTTGTGGAGCTTGCCGTCGGTGCGGCGGATCAGATCCCAATCGCCGTTGTTCAGCACCTTCTCGATGAAGCCATTCGGCACGCGCACCGAATTGTTCGAGTTCTGGCCGGAGACGGTGAGATAGGCGTCGGAATCCCAATCGGTGTCGTAGGTCTTGAAGTCGATCTTCTTGTAGCCCTGCTCGGCGAAGTGGATGACGCGCTGGATGTAGTTCTCCGAGACCTTCGCCTTGCGCGCGCCGCGGATCGCGGCCTTCAGCGCCGGATTGGTCTTGGGGTCGAAGCGGTCCCCAGGGTTCGCCAGGCCTTCACCGGCATTGGCGGCCTGCATCACCTTGTTGAGATGCTCGCTGCAGAGCTGGGAGCCGGAGACCATGGCGGCCACCTTCTGCTCCTCGGTGACCTTCCAGTCGATATAGGTCTCGATATCCGGATGGTCGAGATCGATGGTCACCATCTTGGCCGCGCGGCGCGTGGTGCCCCCGGATTTGATGGCGCCCGCCGCGCGATCGCCGATCTTCAGGAAGCTCATCAGGCCCGAGGAACGGCCGCCGCCGGAAAGCTTCTCGCCGTCGCCGCGCAACTTGGAGAAGTTGGAGCCGGTGCCGGAGCCGTATTTGAACAAGCGTGCTTCACGAACCCAAAGGTCCATGATGCCGCCTTCGTTGACGAGATCGTCGGAGACCGACTGGATGAAGCAGGCATGCGGCTGCGGGTGCTCGTAGGCCGATTGCGACGAAACCAGCTGGCCGCTCTGGAAATCGACGTAATAGTGGCCCTGGGCCGGACCGTCGATGCCATAGGCCCAATGCAGGCCGGTGTTGAACCATTGCGGGCTGTTCGGCGCCGCCATCTGCTTGGCCAGCATGTAGCGCATTTCGTCATAGAAGGCCTTGGCGTCGGATTCGGCGTCAAAATAGCCGCCTTTCCATCCCCAATAGGTCCAGGTGCCGGCCAGCCGGTCGAAAACCTGCTTGGCGCTCTTCTCGCCGACGAACCGC
>DASYDA010000221.1:0-3411 GCA_036499865.1 Dongiaceae bacterium
TGGCGCGCCCGAAGAGATTCGAACTCCTAACCTTCTGATCCGTAGTCAGATGCTCTATCCAATTGAGCTACGGGCGCTTGTCGGGCATTTCCGGGGTGGAAGGGAAATGCCGGCCGGCGAAACGGTCCGGATGGTCTCGGAAGGCCGTTCGCGCGGGGCCGGAAGCTACAGAAGCCGATTGGCCAAAGCAAGCGCAAACACCCGCGCTTGAAATCGGAATGAAATCCGCCTGAAACGCCTGAAATCCGGCATTCGCGCCGGAATATACGCGTAATCCCGTTTTTTTTCAGATCGGAGACGCCGTGTCGCATCCGCCACGCAATCTTGCAGTTCGGTCACAGTCTCGGGAATCCAGCTTGAGGCGGTCGGGGCGCCCCGATAAGATGCCGCCTCGCCGCCGTGGCACGAGGGGAGCACCGGTTCGGGATATGGTCTGTGGTTCGGAATGCCGGGGGATGACCGGCAAGCCAGTTGATTCTTATGGAAAAAACTGCGAAGAACTGAGGACTAGGATGGGTGGACGGCGGGTCCCGGCCGCTTTTTGGGGTTCTGGTCAGACATGATGGGATTCGGGAAATTCGCGGCGCTCGCTGCCGCCTTGGCCTTGTTGAGCGCATGTGAATTCGCCGACAACGCCGTGAAACCGTCGGTCACGGGGAAGCCTGTATCGTCGGACGCTGCGGCAAACGCGGCTGCGCCCAGCGGCGTCATTCGCAATTCTGACGGCTCGGTTACCGTTCCGCCGCTCGACAATTCCAAGCCCGATCAGCCGACCGGCACTGCCGTCGGCCAGAAGGTGACCGAGCTGAAGGCCGATCTCGCCAAGCTCCAGGATACGCTGAAGCAGCAGACCGCCCATCAGCAGCAGCTGCATGGCGATATCGAGCAGAATGCCGGGACCTATCAGGCGATTACCGGCGCCATCTCCGGCAAGCTCCAGGTCGGCACCACGCCCGGCAATCCGGGCCTCGTCCAGGCCTGGAAGGAAGCCCAGTCCAGCCTGGACTCGGTCGAAACCGATATTGGCCAGATGAACGCCCTTTCCAACGATGTGGCCGGCAATGCCGCCTATGTCGCCTTCCTGCAGGATTCGGTGCGCGCGGCCTTCGGGGTCTCGGGCGCCGTGGATGAAGACCATCGCCAACTCCGCATCCTCCAGGACGAGACCGCCCAGACCAATGTGGACGTGGACCGGCTGCTGAGCCTCCTCTCGCAGGATATTGCGCGGCAGAACGAATTTCTCGGCACCGAGCGCAGCAATATGAGCTCCCTCGCCGGCGCGGTCGCCCGCGGTGAGTTCCTGGGCTCGACCCTGGCCGGCCGCACCATTCCCACCCCGGCCCAGCCGACCATGCCGCCCGGCGCCGGCGCCGCGACCGGCCGGCCGCTGGTGGTCATCCGTTTCGACCGGCCCAATGTGAACTATGAGCAAGCGCTCTATCAGGCCGCCAGCAAGGCTTTGGAAGTACGGCCGAATGCCGGCTTCGACGTGGTCGGCGTCTCGCCCTCCAACGGCGCGCCGGCCCAGGTGGCGCTGAATGGCGATATCGCCCGCACCAATGCCGATCGGGTGGTGCGTTCGCTGCTCAGCATGGGGCTGCCCGCCGACCGGGTGAGCGCCAGCCAGTCCACCGACAGCACGATCCAGGCCAGCGAAGTCCGGATCTACGTACGCTAACCGAGCCATTCGACTTCCTTTCAAACCGGCGTTTCCGTCCCGACCAGGGAACCGTGAAACGCCGGTTTTGTTTTGCGTGATCCAGGATAGTCTTCCCGGCGTAATAACGGTGATCGCACCGCGTCGATGGGAGATTGGCCATGAGATTGCGCCGATGCGCCGCTTTGGTTCTCTTGCTTTCGCTGATCGGCTTCAGCCATCACGCCTTGGCGCAGTCCCAGGCGGAAAGTCCGTCGCGGCTCGCGCAGCCCGATCAGGACGCGATCCGGCATGTGGTGGAAGCCCAGCTCGCCGCCTTCCAGCGCGATGACGGCACGGCCGCCTTCGGTTTCGCCGCGCCCGCGATCCGCCAGAAGTTCGGCGACGCCGCGACCTTCATGGCCATGGTCAAATCCGGCTATCCGGCGGTCTACCGCCCGAAATCGGTGGCTTTCCAAGGCTTGATGGATACCGAGAGGGTCCGGACCAGATCCTGCGGGTGATTGGCCCGGATGGGCTCGTCTACACCGCCCATTACATCATGCAGCGCCAGCCGGACGGGAGCTGGATGATCAGCGGGTGCTATCTCACCCGCGGCAGCGATGAAAGCGTGTAATCACACCTCGACTCGCGCGCCGAGCTCGATGACGCGTCCCGCCGGCAAATGGAAATAGTCCGCGGCGCTGGTCTCCGTATAGGACATCACGGTGAACAGCCAGAGCCGCCAGGCGGCCATCCGCGACTTGGCCCGTGGCACGATCCGCTCACGGCCGACGAAGAACGAGATCTGCTGCGGATCGAGGTCCAGCCCCACCTTCGCCGCCGCCCGCAACGTCAAAGCGATATCCGGTTCATCGACGAAGCCATAGCGCGCGATGAACCGCCAGAAGCCGCGCCCCAATTCGCGCACCTCGACCCGCTCCGCTTCCGGCACGAAAGGCTGCTCCACCGTGACCAGGCTGGTGAGGATGATCCGCTCATGCAGGATCCGGTTGTGCCGCATGTTGTGCAGCAGCGAGAACGGCACGCGCTGGGAATCGCCGGTCAGGAACAGCACGGTGCCCGGCACCCGGGTCAACTGGCGTTCGGAAAGCGCCGTCAGGAACTCGTCCTCGGTGAGGGCGGATTGGCCGATATTGCTGGAAATCACCGAACGCCCGCGCATCCAGGTCGCCATCAGCAGGAAGACGATGCCGCCGAGAACCAAGGGGAACCAGCCGCCTTGGGGAATCTTCAGCAAGCTGGCGGTCAGCAGCGTTCCCTCGACGATGATGATCAGCCCGAAAGCCGCAGCGGATTTCCACAGCGACCATCGCCAGTGCCAGCGCGAAACCAGGAAGGCGACCGCCGTGTTGATGATCATAGTGCCGGTGACGGCGATGCCATAGGCGCTCGCGAGCGCGCCTGAGGATTTGAAACCTACGACCAGGAGAATCACGCAGATCATCAGCAGCCAGTTGAGATGCGGCGCATAGATCTGGCCGTGCTGGTCCGCGGAGGTATGCCGGATCAGCAGCCGCGGGCAGATGCCGAGTCGCATCGCCTGCCAGCCCAGCGAAAAAGCCCCGGAGATGACCGCCTGCGAGGCGATCACCGTGGCGGCGGTGGCAAGAATGATGAGCGGCAGCAGCAGCCAGGAGGGCGCCAGCAGGAAGAACGGCCCGTTGATCGCCGCCGGATCGCGCAGCACCAGCGCGCCCTGGCCGAAATAGTTCATCATGCAGGCGGGGAGCACGATGCTGAACCAGGAGAGC
>DASYDA010000222.1:0-13245 GCA_036499865.1 Dongiaceae bacterium
TCTGCCGCCGGAGCGGGCGAATGCGGAATCGATCGGCATGCTGTATTTCCGCGACAAGGGCCCGAAGCTCTTCACCGACACCCTGGAAGCCCTGATGCACACGCCGGAAGGGCTGAAATGGTGGTATCTCCGCGCCATCGGGCAGATCGCCGAGCGCAATCCGGTGGAGACCTGCTCGATCGAAGGCCTGCGCTGGGGTGAGGTCGACTTTCCCGCCGATCTTGAAAAGGTCAACACGCTGGTCGCGGATTTCTAGGAAGCGGCCTGCCGCTGCTGCAGAACTGAGCTGACCAGTTCGTAATCCTCGGGCTTGTCCACATCGGTCGCCGCTTCGCCGAAGGGGAGGATGACGGGACGGATTCTGGCGCCCGTCAGCTTGGACACGTGCCGGAACGCGGCATCCAGATTGAGCAGGCCGAGGACCAATCGCAGGAGCGCAAAAATCCCCACCTCGCGGGCGAGGCGGAGCGGGCGCTTGCGATGCGCTTCCATGCGTCGCCAATATTCGGCGACGCGGGCCGCGCCGGGCCGCCGCGCCAGGAAGAGATTGCAGCCGCTATACCCCTTTCCCGCCAGGCGATAGAAGGTGCGTTTGCCGCCGGGGAAGCGCGCTGTGACCGTCGCTGCTTCCGCAAGGCCGACGCAAAGATCGGCATCCTGCGGCGCATGGTCGAGGAAATGGCCGATCATCTCCGCCGTCAGCAGCGGATGGTCGGCCGTCGTGACGAGCAGCGGCCGATTGCCGTCGATTGCCGCAAGCGCGGCGGCGACACTGGCCGCAGGGCTGGAAGCCGGCGCCGCGCGGGAGAACGGAACGCCCTGCGCTGCTTCGGCGATATCCGTCGCTTCGTCGATGCAGATGAAGATCCGTCGCACGCCGGGAACCGCATGCACCGCTGTCAGCACATAAGAGAGCATCGGTTGTCCGGCGATCGGAGCGAGGGCCTTGTGAGCGACGCCGGTGAGGGCGGCGATGGGATCGTTTGGACCGCGGCTGCCCGCCAGGATCAGCGCGTCGACTTCGCTCAAGCGAGCGCCTTTTCGAAGACCCGGTGGGTCTTGTAGACCTTGCCGCCGATCCCTTCGAGCACACGGCGCATGGCGAGATTGTCCTCGAGAATCCAGGACATCTCCAGGCGATTCAGCCCACGCTCCAGGAGGCGGCTGCGCAGCTTCTCGAACATCATCGGCACCAGGGTGGCGCCCAGCACGGTGCCGTGATGCTTCTTGCGGATGCCCATCAGCGGGATGCGGCCGGAATGAACTTTGTTGGTCTTCAGCCGATAAAGCAGCTTGAGCAAGCCGAAGGGGAGAAGCTTGCCGTTGAGGTCACGCGCCGCTTCCAGGAGATTGGGCAGGCAGACCATCATGCCGACCGACTCGCCGTTTTGCTCGGCGATCACCACCATCTTCGGGTCGATCAAAAGCTTCAGGCCTTTCGCGGCCGCGGCCATCTCCTTCTCGGTGAACGGGACCATGCCCCAATTCTCCGACCAGGCATCGTTGAAGATGTCGATCACTGTCTCGAGTTCGTGCTGGTAGTTCTTCATATTGAGATTGCGCACGACCACGTTGCCCTCGCTGGCGGCGCGCTCCAGCATGCGCTTGGAGCCGAGCGGACGATAATCGTCCCTGTTGAGATGATAGGCATGGACATCCTTCACCTTGGCGTAGCCGTTGGCGGCGATGTAGCCGGCGGTGTAGGGCAGGTGGAACGGCATCATCAGCATCGGCAGGGAATCGAAGCCGTCCACCAGCACGCCGATCTCTTCGTTGGTGGTGAAGCTCATAGGCCCGACCGCGCGCACCATGCCCTTCTGCTTCAGCCAGGATTCCGCCTTGGCGATCAGCGCGGCGAAGATCGCGGGATCGTCCTCAGCATCGAGGAAGCCGAAATGGCCGGTCTTGTCGCGGTATTTCTCCTGATGCAACCGATCGATCTGCGCGGAAACGCGCCCGACGACTTTCCCGCCGCGGCGCGCCAGGAACAGCGCGACCTCGGCATGGTCGAAATAGGGGTTCTTCTTCGGCGACAGCGCCTCGCCGCGTTCCATGTCCAGCGCCGCGATATAACCCTTATGGCCGCGATAGAGCCTTTTCGGAAGCTGGATGAACGCCGCCAGATCCGACCCGCCGGCGACCGGCGATACCTCGACCCTCGATGCCATGGAATGGTCAGCTCGCGCTGGGGTAACCGCCGTCGGGTGTCACTTCCGACGCGTCGGTGCGGAAACGCCGCGGATTGCCGTCGCCGCGCGTGAAATTCGAGAGCTTGTTGACCCAGGGATAACGCTGCGCCATTTCCTCGGTGTAGCCGATATTGAAGACCGTGGCGCTCTTCGGCCTCAGCTTCACCTTGGCGTAATGCGTTCCGAGGACGCGGTCCCAGAGGAAATTGGTGATGCCGTAATTGCCCTGCTCATTGTGGAAATGATGCGCCATGTGAAGCTGCTTGATGCGCTTCATGAAGGCCGTGCGCGGCGAGGTGTTGAGATGCTGCACGCAGTGGGAGAACTCATAGAACAGCGTGATGACCACGCCCGCGCAGAGCGCCATGGCGCTGCCGGCCGGGCCGCCCACCAGATAGCCGATCGGAATGGTCACGATGGCGATGGTCGGCAACGTGGTGTAGAGCGCGCCGAACAGGACCACGAGATTGTAGGGATCCTGGTGGTGATCGAAATGGATGCGTTTCCACGCCGCCGCGGTCAGTGGCGAACGATAGAGAAACTGGCTGTGCAGGACCCAGCGATGCAGCACATACCAGACGAAGGGATAGACCACGCCCGTCAGAACCCAGGCGACCACCAGGGGCGTCGGCGATTGATACCAGCGCCAGACGAGATAGATGCAGGCGACCGTGACCGCCAGATAGGCCTGTACCGTGGAATAAGTGAAGAAGGCCACGATCAGGTCGCGCATGGACATGCGCGCGAGGTTATGGGTTTTGTTTTTCCAGAGGCTCAATCGGGTCACCGTGCCGTCGCGTTTCCGCACCCTTAGATTGGGCGGTAATCTAAGCGAATCAAGGTATTGGAGCAAGCATTAGGCCGGTTTCGGGGTGGCCTTCTCGACATACAGGATCCAGAGGGTCCGACCGCCGTGATAAAGGCAGGTCAGCGCCTGCCACACCACGATGACGTAGAGCGTCTGCACCCCCAGCCCTAGATAGTAACCCACTGTGAACAATGGAAGATTTATGTTCCGGCGCGAGATGAAGGTGCGCACCATCGCGTCCATCGGCGCATGGGTATGGAGCCCGCGGCCGAATTTCGATGGGTAAACCTTCAGGATCAATCGATCGAGAATGTAGAGGCCGAGCATCACCAGGCCGGCCGTCCAAGCCGATGATCCAGTGTCGCCGCCGGTCAATCCCCAGGCCCAGCCCAGATACCAGAAGGGCGGATGCACCAGATCGAGTCCATGGTCGAGGATATTGCCGAGCCAGGAATCCGTGAAGGTGAGGCGCGCCAGCTTGCCATCGACGGAATCCAGCACGCTCATCCCGTAAGCGCAGACGAAGCCCCAGCCGAAATGGCCGGTGGCGCAAAGCGGCACCGCCAGGATGGTGAGCAATATGCTGATACCCGTCACCCAGTTCGGATGCACCCGGGCGCGGGCCAGCGGCGGGACCATCATCCAGACCAGCGGCGGATAGACGTATTTCGTGAAGAAATCCGTGGAGCCTTTGTAGTTCGACCAGAACAGGAAGCGCTCCACCTCCTTGACGCGCAGGGCGCTGTCGATCTTGAAGAGATAGAACGGCTGGTTGCGCCGCAGATTCCGGATGAACGACGGAAATTCCTCTTGGGTCAATGACGGCAATGCCGCGACGGCGCCGGGCAGGTCTCCCGACGATGCGGCGATCGCCGCGCGGTCGGCGGGCTCGATGCGTGCGATGAGCGCGTGCTCATTCGGCGCCGTGCCGCGCGCCACGCGGCTTGCCGTGGTTCTGGCGAGAAAACCGTAGAGGCGGGCATCCACCAGACTGTCTGCCGTGGTCGCAATCAGGGGCGCGCCCTTTGCCGCATCCAGCGCGACGCACAGGCGTTGCGCGCAATCGCCGGGATTCTGCACCACCCGTACCGGGCATTTCAGGCGCGGCTCTCCGGCGAAGGAAACAATGGCGCTGGTGCCGAAATCGACGATGACTTCTTCCAGATCGAGTTTCTGATGGCGCGCGGCCTTGAGGTGGCGCTCGATCAGCGACATGCCGAACACGCGCAAGGAAGCGGCATTCGCCGCATCGATCCAAAGTTTCATCGATCAATAGCCTTCGATACGGATAAGCCAGGCGCCGCCGACGCTGGCGAAGACGAGGATGGGCATCCAGGCCGCGACCACGGGCGGCACGGCTCCCGATTCTCCCAGCGACATTACCAGCCCGTCCGCAACAAAATAGAGGAATCCGAGACCGAAGCCGATGGCGATGCCGGCCGCCAACCCGCGGTCGCGACGATAGACGCCATGCGCGACCGGTGCCGCCAGCAGGATCATCAGGATCGAGCTCACGGGCAGGGCGATGCGCTTCTGCAACCAGGCTTCGTAGAAATACGTCGGGCGCACGCCGACATCCGTGGAGGTGGCGAAATTCCAGATTTTCGCCAGCGTCATCGCCTGCGGCATCTCGATCAAGTTGGAAAATTCCGCCGGTGTCAGATGCGAGTCCCATATCTGCGCGTCCGAATATACCGGCTGCGTTCCGCGATTGGTCTGGATTTGCGCAGTCCAGACCTCGTGCAGGCTCCACTGGTGCTTCTTGACGTCGTAGTCGGCCTCTTTTGCTTGAATCTGATCGCTCAGGATGCCGGTCGGACTCCGGCTGTAGATCTTCAGTTCCTTCAGCACGGAACCATGCTTCTCCACGCTGGCGACCTCGACGATGCGCCGGCCATCTTGAATGAATACCGGCGTGTCGTTGTCCTTGGAGGATATATCAACATAGATGTTGCGGCGTACCATCTCGTTGATGCTGCGCGGGACGATCTGATCGGCGACGACGAAGTGGAACGCCGCCACGAGAGTGACTGCGGGAAGGAATGCCAATAGCACGGCGTTGTAGGGCGCACCCGAGGCCTTGTAGGCGAGAATTTCGTTATCCCGTTCCAGCTTGCCCAGCGTCATCAACGCGGCCATTAGCACCACGAAGGGCACCAGGAAGCTCACGATCTCGGGTAAGCGCAGAACCGCGTAGAGCAGCAGTTCCGAAAATCGCCCATCGGCACGCTGCAGGACGTCGATGCTGTTGCTCAACAGATCGAATATCTGCAGCAGAGCCGTGAAGCTCACGAGCAGGATGGCAAACTGAGCAAAGAATACCCGGAGGATATAGCGGCTGAACCGGCTCATTCCGCGGCTTTCCTGCGGATCTTCGGGATCATGCGCTTCAGCGTGTCCATGCCGGAATTCAAGAGATCGAACAGATGCGCCAGCGGGTCCTGCCCCGGCCTCCGGTCGGCGATCCAAAACAACCACAGGCTGGCTCCGGCGAAGGCAACGACCGGCAGCCAGAGCGCCGGTATCGGTCCCATGACGTTCTTTCGGATCATCGCCTCGCCGAACTGGAGGACCTCGTAATAGAAGATCAGGAACAGAACGCCGACGACCATGCGAAGGCTTTTGGAGGTGCGTCGCGACGAGATGCCAACCGGCAGCGCCAGAAACGGCAGAAAGAAGATGGAGAGCGTCCGTGCCATCCGCTCGTTCAATTCAGCGGTGATATCCTCGATATCGAGGAAGTCGGGGGTATTGAAGTAGTAGCGGACGAGTTCGAAGAATGTGAGCTCGGATTCCTTGTCGCCGCGCTGGCGAAACGGTTCGGGGGCGATCGATTCCAGCGGAAGTTCGAGCTGGTCGAAAGTCATGGCGCGCGTGGCGTCGCCTTCCGGCGTGGTTTCCGACCTTATGCCGTCGCGCAGGGTCAGCACGAGTGACAGATCGGGCTTCTTCACCAGGTCCCCGCGCGCGGCGGTCAGGATGACGTTTCGACCGGAGTCGTCCACATCCTTGACGAAGATCTGGGACAGTTGTCGGCCGCCTCCCGAGATGTCGCCGATCAGCATGGTCTTGCCGCCGAATCCGCTGAAGAACGCGCCGCGTTCAATCGCCGAATCCCACTGGGTATCGGTGACCAGATGCACCAGCGCCCGATAGCCAAACCGGGTATAGGGCTGCAGGAATCCCAGCAAATACGTACTGACGATCATGAGGACGACGGAGAGGGCGATGATCGGCACCATCAGCCGCGAGAGAGACAGGCCGCTCGCGCGCATGGCGTCCAGTTCGCTGTCGCTGGAGAGACGCGACCCGGCATAGAGGACGCCGATGAAGAAGGCGGCGGGCAGCGCTATGCCGAGATAGAACGGCACGAGATTTCCCAGCATCTTGAGGATGATGGAGAGCGGGCTGCCACGATTTGCGAATAGGTCCAGCAGATGGATCAGCCGCTGCATCAGCAGGGCCGCCATGGCAATGCCGACCGCTGCCAGCAGCGGCATGGAGACGCGACGCAGGATATAGATGTCGATCAGGCGCATTGGAGCTGCGGCTGGAATTCCGGCTGATCCGGTCCGAGCTCAAGACGCATCGTGCCGACGGCGCGGTAGCCCGATAGATCGGGATTCAATTCACGCACCGCCACTTCGCACTGCCAAGCTCCTGGACGGTCGGGTTGGGCCGAAATCCGATAAATGTGATAACGCGAAGGATCCTTATGGCTGGATTCGACAGCGGAAGCCGATGGCACGCCGATAACCGGGATCGGACCGGATGGAATCTCGATGCGGCCGAGTCCAGATACATGCGTATGGCCATGCAAGACAAGTTCGCATCCATGCTGCTTGAGGACATCGACGAAACCGCCGATGTCGCGCAGTGATTTTCTCCGGTGGGCGACGCCGCCAAAGGGCGGGTGATGAATCAGCACAATCCGGCAGAAGCGGCCATCGCCGAACCGGCGCAAGGCACTGGCCAATCGCTCAAGCTGAGGCTTCCCAATCTCGCCCGCCGCACTGAAAGGCATCGTGGGGATCGCGGAACTCAGCCCGATCAGCGCGATATTGCCGATTTTGCGCACGAAGGGGAAATCCCGGGCATCACGGGGAGGGCGGTCGTTATCGGAGTCCGAGTCCCTGATTCCGGCCATGTAATCCGACCATCGGCCCATGCCACGGTCAAACGGCATGGCGACATAGGCGTCATGGTTGCCAGGGATCACCGTCACGGCATCCGCTTTCCCCAGGCGCGTTAAAAGGAGGCGCGCCTGTTCGAATTCTTCCGGCAGGGAGATGTTGACCAGGTCGCCGGTAACCGCGGTGTGATTGGGAGACTGGACGTGGATGTCCTCGATCAGCCGGTCGAGCACCGCAACCTGATGGATTTTCCGGCGCTTCAGCCGCCAAGACAGGAATCCGGTTATACGCTTGCCGGCAAGCGCGACCGGCCCGGCTCCGGGCAACGGTCCGATATGCAGATCCGAAATGTGAGCGAGCGTAACGCTTTGCAAGGAAACGCCTCATGAAGCGGCATGCTGGGTAGATGTCCCGAACCGGACCCCCGGTCAAGGCTTGATTTCGCTTATCGAATCAGGGTGGACGGCTCTCTTGCGATAAGGCTATCTGTGACAAATTCGGGTAGATTCGTTAACGAATTGAATGATCAACATTAATCCACTGCAGCCGGCAGCGCGGATCGTCTCGGCCCATGGCAATGCGCAATTCCGTGATGGGGGGAACGCGCCTCGGGTTTGGGGCATGACGGGCCGCCAAAGGCTTGAACGCGCGCTCGGCAGGGCGGGCATAGGTTTGGTGCGTGAAAGCGAGGCGACGGCAGGCGGCCTGGTCCTGATGCGCGACGATTTCATCTATGACGAGATTTTAATCTCAGCTTTGGCTCGCCGCCCTGGGGCGGCGCTGGTGGAGTCGGCGCCGCTGGAGTCGGGCCCGGTGGAGTCGGGACCGGGGAAGGCCGTCGTCGCCGTGCATTTGCCAGCCGGATGGGCCCAAACCCAGGCTGCGTCGGTCGACGCGGCTCTTGCCTCCGGATCGCCGGTCGGCGCTGAATTCCAGGCGGTCGACGCGGCGGGTCTGGCCAGCACCTATAATCAGGGTCTTCGCAAGCGGGCGGCGCCTTATCTCATTCGGCTCGGCTCCATGCCCGAAATCGAGATCGAGCGCCGTATGTTCAACGGCGCCTATAAAGGCGTCACCGATTTCGTCACCAAGAGGATCTGGCCGCTTCCGGCCTTTCACGTAACCCGTGTCTGCGCGGCATACGGCATCTCGCCCAATCTGGTCACGCTGGTCAGCCTGGTCATGGTGCTTCTGGCCATGTGGATGTTCTGGATCGGTGATTTCGGTTTTGGCCTGGTCGCGGCCTGGTCCATGTGCTTCCTCGACACGGTTGACGGCAAACTGGCGCGGGTAACGCTGAATTCGAGCAAATTCGGCAACGCCTTCGATCACGGCATCGACCTCGTCCATCCGCCGTTCTGGTACTACGCTTGGTACCATGGGCTGCAATCGCTTCCGGAAGGTTCGGATACGGCCGTTTATCTCGCCCTCATCCTGGTGATCGCCTGCTATCTCGGCGGCCGGTTGCAAGAGGGCATATTCATCTGGCTTTACCATATCGAGATCCATACTTGGCGGCCGGTCGATTCCTGGTTCCGGGAAATCACCGCCCGGCGCAATCCGAACCTCTTCATCCTTTCGGTCGCCGTGGCCTTTGGCGGGCCGGCGGAGGGATTTCTGGTCGTTGCCTTGTGGAGTTCGCTGAGCTTCCTGTTTCACACCGTCAGAATTCTGCAGGCCGCATTCGCAACCGCGACGGGCCGCGCACCGGTGTCGTGGCTCTCCGAGCCGATTTCCACCATGCCCATTGCAGACGCCCCATGACCCGCATCGGCGTGATCAGCAATGCCCGCAGTCGTCGAAACCGGACTTCGATGCGGGATTTCTACGCGCTCCTGCAGGATCATCCGCAGGTGAAACATCTATCGTTCAACGACATTTCCGATCTGACGGAATGTCTGCGCGAGATGGCGGCCGCGCAGGTGACGAATCTCGTCATCAGCGGCGGCGATGGAACGGTGCAGGCGACCGTCAGCGAGCTGATCAATAACAATCCGTTCCGGCAGATACCGAAGCTCAGCCTGCTTTCCGCCGGCATGACCAACGTCATCGCCAATGATGTGGGCTCCAAAGGATTGCCGGCGGTCAGTCTCAAGCGGCTGGTGGAGAAGATCGAGGCCGGGAGCGATGGCGAGTGCCTGGAACGGCCGGTTCTGACGCTCGACCTTGGTGACGACGGTCCGCAGATTCATGGCTTCGTGTTCGGAGCGATCGGCTTCTATCAAGGAACCCTGCTCAGCCGCCGGGATGTCCATCGCCTTGGTGCACAGCAGGGTCTGGCGGCGAAGATCGGCATTCTCTGGGCCGCGTTGCGTGTGCTCTGGCATGGTCCCGGGCCACGCTCCGGCTTCGAAGGCGAGCGGGTGATTGCCAGCATCGACAATGAGCCGGCGGCGCCCCAGGATCTCTTCGTGATCCTCTCGACGACCCTGGAATGCCTCATTCCAGGCGTCATGCCGTTCTGGGGAGATGGTCCCGGCCGCATGAAACTGACCACCGTGGTGAACCCGCCGAAGCGCCTGGCGCGTGCATTGTTGCCCGCGGTGCGTGGACGGCCGCGGCCGTGGATGCACGACCTCGGCTATATCAGTCGGCGGGCGGAAAACGTGTCGCTCGAGATCGAGAGCCCCGTCGTGTTGGACGGCGAAGTGTTCGAGACCGATGGCGGTTCCGGAATCAGGCTTTCCGTCGGCCCGACGGTCGCCTTCCATCGCTACTGACCTATGCTGAAGACTCTGACCGATGAGATCGCACGGGAACTGAGCCAGCCCGTGGCGCCGGCGGTCCACGCTCTGGCGGAGGCGATCTCCCGGCGCCACGCTCCCGGCAGCGCGGCGGTTTTGTTTTACGGTTCCTGCCTGCGACGCCCGGAAGATCAGCTCGGCGACGGCCTGCTCGATTTCTATTTGCTCGTCGAGGACTACGCTTCTGCATACCGGAAATCCTGGCTGGCCTTCGCCAACCGGCTGCTGCCACCGAACGTGTTCTATATCGAAATACCGTGGGGAACGGCGGGCGTCCGGGCGAAATACGCGGTGATGTCGGTCGCCGATTTCGCCACCGCCTGCGGGCGTGAAACGCGCAACGTTTCCATTTGGGCAAGGTTCTCCCAGCCGGCGCGGCTGGTTTGGGCAGGCGGCGAGGGGGCACGGACGCGGATTGCAGAGGCCTGCGCCGAGGCCGTCCGCACGATGATCGCCAATGCGCAGCCCTTGGAACCGGCGGCACGGGATGCCGAGACGATCTGGACCAATGCCCTGCGGGCGACCTATGCCGCGGAACTGCGGCCCGAAAGCGGCGATCGCGCGCGGCAGATCTTCGCAACCGACCGATCGCGCTACGAACGGCTGACGGAACTGGTGCTGCCGACGCTCGCAGCCGAGATGTCAGACAAAGCGGGCGCGGAGGCCGAATGGCGCCGACGGCGGCGCATTGGCAAATTCCTCAATGTCGCACGGCTTATCAAGGCCTCGTTCACTTTCGACGGCGGGCTGGATTATGTGCTCTGGAAGGTGAAGCGGCATTCCGGCGTCACATTGCCTGTGAGCAACTGGCAGCGTCGGCATCCGCTGCTCGCCGCGCCCGTGCTGGCTTGGCGGCTCTATCGACGGGGCGCCTTCCGCTAGCGGGATCCCCAATAAAAAGCCGGCCAGCTTTAGGCTGGCCGGCTTCCCCCTAAACTCGGCAGATCCCGGCTATTCGGCGGCGGCCCGTATCTGGGCGCCAGCCTCCATCGGGATAATGCCGAGCTGACGTCCCACTTCCGTGAGGATGGCAGCAACCTTCTCAAGCTGTTCGGTCGAATGCGCAGCGCAGACCGAGCAACGCAGCAAGGCGGTGCCGCTCGGCGTCGCCGGCGGCAGAGCGAGGTTCACATACACGCCATGCGAAAGCAGGCCATGCCATGCTTTTGCGGCGAGTTCCGGATTGTTGATGTGGACGGCGACCACGGGGCCGCGCTGCTTGCCAAGATGGAAGCCGCTGACCTGCAAGCCGTCATAGAGTGTATCAACGTTGTTCCACAGCCGGGCCATCATCTCCGGCTCGGCGCGCAGCCGCGCCAGCGAGGCACGCACCGAGGCGATGATCGCCGGCGGCAGCGAAGCCGTGAACATATAGGGGCGGCAGGCGACCCGGAGGATGTCGAAATCGGGGAGGTTGGAGATCAGGAAGCCGCCGATCGCACCCATGCTCTTCGAGAAGGTGCCGGTGACAAAATCCACATCGTCATCGACGCCTTCATGCTCGAGCAGGCCGCGGCCGGTCTTGCCCATGACGCCCATGGAATGGGCTTCATCGACCAGCAGATAGGCGCCGTGCTTCTTCTTGACCTCGACGAATTCCTTCAGCGGGGCGTGATCACCCAGCATCGAATAGATGCCTTCGACCACGACGATCTTGTTGCCGGGCTCCTTGGCGAGGCGGGCCAGGCGCTTGTCGAGATCGACCGGATCGTTGTGCTTAAAGCGGATCACCGTGGCATGGCCGAGGCGGCAGGCGTCATAGATGCTGGCATGACTGTCGGCATCGATCACCAGGAAATCGCCGGGACCGGCCAAGGTCGAGATCGCGCCCAGGTTGGCCTGATAGCCGGTGGTGAACACCATGCAATGCTTCTTGCCGTAGAAGTCGGCGAGATCCTGCTCCAGCGCACGGTGCCCGTCATAGGAGCCGTTGGCGATGCGCGAGCCGGTGGTGCCGGTGCCGAATTCGGCCAGCGAACGCTGCGCCGCAGCAACGCATTCGGCGTCGAAAGTCAGGCCGAGATAGTTGTTGGTGCCGCACAGGATGGTATGGCGACCCTCGATGACCGCTTCCGTCGAGGAAACGATACGATCCATCTTCACACCAAAGGGGTCGGCACCACAATTCTTGATGTGCCCATGCGCCGTGCGCAGCCCTTCAAAACGATCAAGCAGTCCCATTACTACGCCTCTGTCTTGGAATCGCGAATTGCTTTAGCCAATTCGCCGACGGTCGCGATTTCCGGAACCATGTTCAGTGGGATCGAGACGTCGAATTTGTCTTCGAGCACCATCAGTAGGTCCATCACCGCCAGCGAATCCAGGTTAAGATCACGGGCGATTTCCGTTTCAGCGGTGATCGGCGCGTCCGACTTTTTGAACGGGAGCAGCGAATTAACTATCTCGGCGAGGATCGCGTCCTCAGTTACTGCTTCCGTTGCCATCTTTCACGCCAGCCAATTTGCCGAACCAGAAATCGAATCAGGAACTCCCGATCCCCGCGTCGACTCAACTCATGCTTACTTACGAAGTAGTGGCTAAATCATGCGCCAGGGTGAAATGACAAATTGTTACGGAATGTAACAATTGCCTGATTCCAATGGTTTACGAGGCGTCGCTCGTGCGCTGGTTGGGGTAGTCCTTTGTCTTGAGGTAGCCACTTTTTGAGTACCAAGCCAAGGTGTCCTGGAAGCCTTTGGTAAGGTTAATGCTCGGTTTCGGTGGGACTTGCGCCCATAGGCTCGGCCCCCGTGCGACCCAGTCCGGATGCACCAGTTCAGGAACCTTGGTTAACGAAAGTGCCCGAATTTCGCCTCCCATTTTTTGCCTGAGCTGGCCGAGCGCCGCGACCGCGGTCACACCCAACCGGGGCACGGCGATCGGCATCACCCTGCGTCCGAAAGCCTGCTCCAAGGCTAGGGCGATTTCCCTCCAGGTGTAGCCTCCCGGCTTGCCGTCATCGACTTCGTAGCGCAGTTCGGGAAGCCGGCCGGTTGTGACGGCACCGGCGATCGCGCCGGCCAGATCCTCGACATGGATCATCGAAAGCCGCATGCCGGCGACCCTGGGATGGGGACAAATACCTCGGGCCGCCGCCCGGAACATCGGCAGAATTTCCAGATCTCCGGGTCCATAGACAGCCGGCGGGCGGATGATCGTGACGGCCTGGCGTTCCGCAACCGCTGCCGCGAGGTCTTCCGCCGCGCGTTTGCTGGCGGCGTAGGGGGACAAAAGCGGTTCCCGCGCCGCCAGCGAGGAAATGTGGATAAGTCGGGGGGCGGGTGCCAAGTTCGAAACGGCCGCGAGGATATGCCGCGTGCCTTCGACATTCGCGATTTGGAAATCCTGCGGGCGCCGCGCCTTGACGATCC
>DASYDA010000223.1:0-1592 GCA_036499865.1 Dongiaceae bacterium
TTCCAGTGTAGCACATCGCCACGCCGCACCTGGCTGAAGGCGATCGCCGGGATGCCGAGCATGGCGGCTTCCATGGCCGCGGCGACCGTGCCGGAATAGAGCACGTCCTCGCCGAGATTGGCGCCGCGATTGACGCCGGAAAGCACCAGATCCGGCCGCTTGCCGGTGACTAGGTGATTGATGCCGGTCAGCACGCAATCGGTCGGCGTTCCGGAAGTGGCGAACCGCCGGCGGCCGAGTTCATGAACTTGCAGCGGCCGCCGCAGAGTGAGCGCATGAGAAGCACCGCTATGCTCGCTTTCGGGAGTCACCACCCAGACATCGTCGCTCAACGCATTGGCGATCTTCTCCAGCACCTTCAGGCCTGGCGCGTGGATACCGTCGTCATTGGTGACGAGAATGCGCGCCTTCTTGAGATCGAGGGGCGCTTTGCCCGTCTTGGTCACTTTACCCATGAGCGATGCTCTCCCGGCCGTTCATATAGGGACGCAGGGCCGCGGGTATCGCCACCGAACCATCCGCCTGTTGATAATTCTCCAGGATCGCGATCAGCGTGCGGCCGATCGCGAGCCCGGAACCGTTCAAGGTATGCACGAAACGCGTCGCCTTCTCGCCGGCCTTGCGCCAGCGCGCCTTCATGCGCCGTGCCTGGAACTCGCCGCAATTGGAGCAGCTCGAAATCTCGCGATAGGCGCCCTGCCCCGGCACCCAGACCTCGATGTCATGAGTCTTCTGCGCGGCGAAACCCATATCGCCGGTGGAAAGCGTGATGACGCGATACGGCAGTTCTAGGCGCTTCAACACCTCTTCCGCGCAGGAAGTCATGCGCAGGTGCTCGGCTTCGGAATGATCCGGATGCGCGATCGAGACCAGTTCCACCTTCATGAACTGGTGCTGGCGGATCATGCCGCGGGTGTCCTTGCCGGCAGCACCCGCTTCAGAGCGGAAGCACGGCGTCAGCGCGGTATAGCGCAGCGGCAATTGCGCCTCGTCGATGATCGTATCGGCGGCGAGATTGGTGAGCGGCACTTCCGAGGTCGGGATCATCCAAAGTCCCTGCTCGGTCTTGAACAGGTCCTCGGCGAATTTCGGGAGTTGGCCGGTGCCGTAGAGTGCGTTGTCGCGCACCAGGAAAGGCGGCGCGACTTCGGTGTAGCCGAATTCCGTGGTGTGGAGATCGAGCATGAACTGGGCGAGTGCCCGTTCCAGCCGCGCCAAGGCGCCGCGCAGGACCACGAAGCGCGCGCCGGAAAGCTTCGCCGCCGCCTCGAAGTCCATCAATCCGAGCGCTTCGCCGATTTCGAAATGCTGTTTCGGTTGGAACGGAAAATTGCGGATGCTGCCGACGGTGCGCTCGACACGGTTGTCGCGCTCGTCCTTGCCGTCCGGAACATCCGGCGCCGGCAGGTTGGGCTGGCTGGCCAGCAGCGCATCGAGCTCGGAGCCGAGGGCCTGGTCCTCGGCTTCGGCCATGCCGATCTCTTCCTTCAGCGCCGCCACCTCCGCCATGATCGCGGAGGCATCGCCGCCCTTGGATTTCGCTTGGCCGACCTGGCGCGACAGCTCGTTGCGCTTTGCCTGCAATTCCTGGA
>DASYDA010000224.1:0-10756 GCA_036499865.1 Dongiaceae bacterium
CCGGTTGTTGGCGATCATGATCTGCTCGATCTCGGGCCGGCTGGCATTGGCCTTCTCGCCGATGACGCCGATATTCACCGGCACCTGGCGCCAGCCATAGATCGTGTAGCCGTAATTCAGGATCTCGCGCTCGACGATGACGCGGCAGCGCTCCTGCTTGCCGAGATCGGTGCGCGGCAGGAAGATCTGGCCGACCGCGAATTTCGCCGGGCCGATTTCCTGGCCGCCCTTCCTGATGAAATCCTCGAAGAAGGCATGCGGGATCTGCACATGGATGCCGGCGCCATCGCCGGTCTTGCCGTCCGCATCGACGGCGCCGCGATGCCACACCGCCTTCAAGGCCTCGATGCCTTTCAGCACGACCTCGCGCCGCGGCTTGCCGTCGAGCGTGGCGATCAGGCCGACGCCGCAGGCATCGTGCTCCTCGGCGGGATCGTAAAGGCCGTTCGCCGCGAGATGCGCGGCGTTCTGGCGATAGCCCTCGTTGATATCGGTCATCGCGCTCTTCCTATTCCGCCGCTTTACGCTGCGCGGCGCCTTGCAGGTATTTGTCGATGCTGGCCGCGGCGTCGCGGCCGTCGCGGATGCCCCAGACCACCAGGGACGCGCCGCGCACGATATCGCCGGCGGCGAAGACGCCGGGGATCGCCGTCATCAGATTGCGCCAGTCGATCTTGATGGTGCCGGCCGCGCTGACCGCCAAAGCCGGCGCGTCGAACAGGCTCGGCAGCTCTTCCGGATCGAAGCCCAGGGCCTTCACCACGAGATCGGCCTCGATGTCGAATTCCGAGCCCTCGATCGGCGTCGGCACCTGGCGGCCGGTGGCGTCGGGCTGGCCGAGATGGATGCGCTGGGCGCGGACCGCGCGCACCGCGCCCTTCGCATCGTGGAAGGCTTGCGGCAGCGCCTGCCAGAGGAATTCGACGCCTTCCTCCTCTGCATTGGCGACTTCGCGCTGCGAGCCCGGCATATTGGTGCGGTCGCGGCGATAGAGGCATCGCACCGATTTCGCGCCCTGGCGCACCGCCGTGCGCACGCAATCCATCGCCGTATCGCCGCCGCCGATCACGACGACGTTCTTGCCGGCGGCATTGAGCGCGCCGGATTCGAATTCCGGCACCGCGTCGCCCAAGCCCTTGCGGTTGCTGGCGATCAGGAAATCCAGCGCCGCAACGATATTGCCGGTACCCGAACCCGGCGCTTGCAATTCACGCGCCTTGTAGACGCCGGTCGCGATCAGCACCGCGTCATGGCGCTTGCGGAGTTCATCCAGGCTGGCATCGCGGCCGACCTCGAAATTATTCTGGAAGGCGACGCCGGATTCCTTCAGCAAAGCCGCGCGGCGGAGCACGGCCTCTTTCTCGAGCTTGAAATTCGGGATCCCGTAGATCAGCAGCCCGCCAATGCGGTCATGGCGGTCATAGACCGTCACCTGATAGCCCTTGCGGCGCAAAGCATCGGCGGCGGCCAGGCCCGCCGGTCCGGCGCCGATGATGCCCACCGATTGCGGGCGCTCGACGCGCGGCTTGGCGGGCTTCACCCAGCCCATGTCGAAGGCGGTGTCGGTGATGAATTTTTCGATGGCGCCGATGGTGACCGTGCCGTGGCCGGATTGCTCGATCACGCAGTTGCCTTCGCAGAGCCGGTCCTGCGGACAGATCCGGCCGCAGATCTCCGGGAAGGTGTTGGTCGAGGCCGACATCTCATAGGCCTCTTCCAGCCGGCCTTCCGCCGTCAGCTTCAGCCAGTCCGGGATGTTGTTCGAGAGCGGGCAATGCACCTGGCAGAAAGGCACGCCGCATTGCGAGCAGCGGCTGGATTGGGCAGTCGCCGCACCCTGGGTGAACGCGGCATATATCTCGCCGAAATCCTGGCGCCGCGCCTCGGTGGCGCGCTTATCGGGCATGCTGCGGCCCAGGGTCACGAACTTCAGCAGTTTCTCGGCCATCCCAACCTCGTCAGCCCAACCGTGTAGCGGAGAGTGCCGCGACCCTAAGCCCCTCACGTTAAGGAATCGAGTGAAAAATCGATATTAGGACAAATATTCTGTCCTTTAATTCATGCAGTATTCATCTGGCCTACCCACTGCCGTCTGTCTTAAGAGGATGCGAGCTTTTTTAGTACCATAACGGTACTATAGGTCGACGCGGAAGGCCGATGTTATAAAACGCCCGCCTGCCAAATCCCGCCCGGTGATCCGTGCCGAATATCGACATCCTGATCTTCGCGATCATCCGCGGCGTCGCCGAGATTCTGCCGATCGACGCTCCGGGGCATCTGACCCTGGGGATGCGTTTCTTTTGCTGGCAGCAGCAACCCCATTTCCTTGTCGCCGCGGCCAATGCGGGAGTTCTGGCGGCGCTGCTCCTGTATTTCTGGCGCGACAGCCTCGCCGTGATCCGCAGTCTGGGCCGGGTCGCCCACGGAAAGCGCGACGCCAGGGCGCTCTTGATCGCCTATGCCCTGCTCGCTTCGCTGCCGCCGATGCTGATCGTCTTCCTGCTGCGGCTGGCCTTCGACGTCACGATCCGCGACCCGCTCTATATCGGGGTTCTGATGGTCGCCTTCGGTGTCGTGCTCTATGTTGCCGACCAGATCGGCCTCACCGTGCGGCGACTCTCGCAGATGAACGCGGCGCAGGCCTCGATCATCGGGCTGTTCCAGGGGCTGGTCCTGCTGCCCGGGATCAGCCGGGTCGGCATCGCGATCACGGTCGCCCGGATGCTGGGCTACGAACGGCTCGACGCCGCGCGCTTCACCCTATTGATTTCGATTCCCTGGATGGCGGCGGCGGCGCTCTATCACGGCTATTTCGGCTTCGCGGCGGGCGAGACGCCGGTGCCCGATCGCCTGATCATCATGGCGGTCGCGGCGGCGGTTTCGGCCTTCGTCGCGATCACTTTCCTGATGTATTGGCTTCGCCAAGGCTCATTCACCCTGTTCGTGCTCTACCGCGTGGTGCTGGGCGGCCTCTCGGTCTATCTGATCTACGCCGCGCCAGGTTTTCTCTGCGCCGCCGCGGCGGGGTGACTGGCCGGCTGACTCAGGCGCGTGTGTAATAGCCGTGCTGCCGGTAGCGGTCGAGATAAGTGGGGAGGATCTGCTCGACGGCGGTCGGCGTGATGCCGAGGTCCTTCAGGCCCGCTGACGCCGTGACCACATTATCCCGCTTCAGCAGCCGGACCTGATCCAAAGTGAGCGGCGGCCGGATGAAGGGGATCGCCTGCAGAATCGCGCCCTGCAAGGCCGCGAAGGCGAAGGGCCAGCCGATCAGCATCCGGCGCCGGCCGATCTCCGCCAGCAAGAGGACCATCAATTCACGGAAGCTGTAGATCCGCGGCCCGCCGAGTTCATAGGTCTTTCCGGCGGTGCTGCCATCCGCGAGCGCCCGGTCCGCCGCGCGCACCACGGCTTCCGCGACATCGCCGACAAAAACCGGCTGGAACCGCGTCGTGCCGCCGCCGATCAGCGGCAAAGCCGGCAGTTTCAAGGCCATCTCGGCGAAACGGTTGAAGAAGCCGTCTTCGGCGCCGAACACGATGCTGGGGCGGAGGATGATTGCCGTCGGGAAAGCCTTGCGCACCGCCGATTCGCCGGCGGCTTTGGAGCGCGCATAGGCCGAATTCGATTGCGGATCGGCGCCGATGGCCGAGATATGCACCAGCGCCTTGACCCCGGCCGCCGCCGCCGCCGCGGCGACTCGGCCGGCGCCCTCGGCCTGCACCGAATCGAAACGCTGCTTGCCGCTCTGAAACAGGATTCCCACCAGATTAACGACCAGATCGGCGCCCGCCACCGCGGTTTCCACTGAGCGCTGGTCGCGGATATTGGCGGCAATCGGGGTGATGAGGCCGATATTGCCGGTGGTTTTCAGGAAAAGGGCCTGGTCCGGGCGCCGCACCGCGACCCTCACCTGCCAGCCGTCGCTGGCCAGGCGCCGCACCACGTAACGGCCGATAAAACCAGAACCGCCGAACACCGTGGCCAAGCCGCGCGCCATAATCGTCCCCTCGAAAATCCTGTCCCGCCGCAGGCTTGGCGGCGGAACCGCACTGCAAAACAGGCTAGATATGTGCCATCGCCAGCCGTTTGTAAACGCCCGCCATGGGCCGGGATTCAGCGGCGGAATTCGCCACGACAACCCCCGTTTAATCATTGACATCGGGGCTTTTCTGGACAGAATGCGCCGGCTTAAAAGCGCCGGGGATTCCCGGCTGCGTCCGAGCAACCTGTGCCCAGGTGGCGGAATTGGTAGACGCGCTGGCTTCAGGTGCCAGTGGCCGCAAGGCCGTGAAGGTTCGAGTCCTTTCCTGGGCACCATCTCGGTGACACCATCCCGGTGATCGGGACCGGCTTTCGCCGGGCCTGCGCCGCCGGGATTTCCGATCAGGGACGGCCGACCCGGGAAAATCCAATGAGCATCCATCTGCATAAAGGCGACCTTCCGGAAGGGCTGGACCTCGGTTCCGTGATCGCCGTCGATACCGAAACCATGGGGCTCAACCCGGTGCGCGACCGACTCTGCCTGGTCCAGATGTCGGCCGGCGACGGCACCAGCCATCTCGTGCAGATTCCCCGGATCGAGCCCGGTCGCCTGCATGATGCGCCCCGGCTGAAAGCCGTGATGGAAGACCCGAAGATATTGAAGATCTTCCATTTTGGGCGTTTCGATCTGGCGGCCATGAAGGCCTATCTCGGGGTCCGATGCCAGCCGGTCTATTGCACCAAGATCGCCTCCAAGATGACCCGCAGCTATACCGACCGGCATGGTCTCAAGGATCTCTGCAAGGAATTGCTGGATGTCGATCTCTCCAAGCAGCAACAATCCTCCGATTGGGGCAATGCGGAGCTGACCGAAGATCAACTCCGCTATGCCGCCTCGGATGTGCTGTATCTGCACCGCCTGAAGGCGAAGCTCGATGTGATGCTGGCCCGCGAGGGCCGGGCGGAGCTTGCCGCGGCTTGCTTCAACTTCCTGCCGACGCGGGCGGAACTCGACCTGCTCGGTTGGGACGATCCGGATGTCTTCTCGCACTGATATCCGATCCTTAGGCAGGCCGACGCAGGCTTAAATCGGCCCAGGCTCGAACCGGGCCTAAACCGGAAAGCTTGAACCTGGATCGCCCCGGATCTGACAGGACTGGTGGTTGCGCCAACATGGCGAAGGTCATGGAATTGCAAGGGTTCCCGTGGAACGTGCCGATCCGGGGGATTCGCAAGGTCTGCTTTGCGCGTATATCCGCGCCGTCGACTCCGTAGAGCTATTGAAAACCCTTCTTTTCCTGAGGCATATCTGACAAATTATCGGGGGGCGAGGGTAGGAATTGAACGCATGAGCAATCTGCCGAACGCCGCCGCGGCTTCCGCGCACCGAGTCGAACCGGAACGCCGATCGGCCAGCGTTGCGGATGACGTCGCGAGTGATGTCATGGGTCATGGCGACCTCGTCGTTGCCAAGGATGTGCTGCGCCACGAAGCCGAAGCGATTCTCACTTTGGCGGAAGGGCTGGATGGCGCGCTGCTGCGGGCGCTCGATATCCTGGCGGCGGTGACCGGCCGCGTGATCGTCACCGGCATGGGCAAGTCCGGCCACATCGCCCGAAAGATCGCGGCGACGCTCGCTTCCACCGGAACGCCGGCGCAATTCGTCCACCCGGCCGAAGCCAGCCATGGCGATCTCGGCATGGTGACCCCGAAGGATGCGGTCCTGGCGCTCAGCAATTCCGGCGAAACCATGGAGCTCTCCGATATCATCGGCTACACCCGGCGCTGGAATATCCCGCTGATCGGCATCACCATGAAATCCGAAAGCGCCTTGGGCTCCGCCGCCGATGTGACGCTGGCGCTGCCGAAATGCGCCGAAGCGGGCGACATGGGTATGGCGCCGACCACCTCGACCACCATGATGCTGGCGCTGGGCGATGCATTGTCCGTGGCGCTGCTCGGCCGCAAGGGATTCTCCACTGAAGACTTTCACGAGCTGCATCCCGGCGGCAAGCTGGGGCAGATCCTGGTGCGCGTCGCCAATCTGATGCATGTGGGTGACGACATTCCGCTCTGCGATCCCGAAACTTCGATGTCGCAGGCGATCCTGACCATGACGGCGCGGACCTATGGCTGCGTCGGCGTCACCGATGAAGCCGGCGACCTGATCGGAATCGTGACCGACGGCGATTTGCGCCGGCATATGGGCCCCGGCCTGCTCGGCCAGCGCGTGGCCGACGTCATGACCCGCGGCCCACGCACCATCCGCGCCACTGCGCTCGCCGGCGAGGCCGTGCGCGTGATGAACGAACGTTCGATCACGAGCCTCTTCGTGGTCGATGGCGCACGCCCCGTCGGCATCGTCAGGCTGCATGATTGCCTGAAAGCGGGAGTGGCCTGAAGCCATGTCCTCCGACTGGGACGAAACGCCAGAAATAAGCCCCGGCTCCATGAATCCTGGGCCTGTGGATCCTGGGTCCGTCAATCCTGGATCCGCGAAGTTACGGGATTCCAGTTCCACCCTCGCCGCGCCGCGCCGCGTGTTCAAGCGCAAGAAGCGCAATCCCTGGCTGCTCGCTTTGAAGATCGCGTTGCCGACGATCGCGATCGCCGGCATTGTGTATGTCGTGATCTGGTGGCGGGACGCCACCAACAACACCGTGTTGCATCCCCTGGAAGTCACGGATGGCACCGGGAAAGCTGCGTCCGTCAATGTCGCCAAGGTGAAGTATGACGGGGTCGATGCGAACAATCGGGCGTTCAGCATCACCGCGGAATCGGCGACCCAGCCGGATAGCAGCAAAGCCGATAACGGCGATGCCAGCCGCCCGCAATTCGGCGGGCTCGGCGGCGATGACAGCGACTCGGGACCCGCGGCCGCGAACAGCGCGCCGGCAGCGGCTTCGAGCGCCAATCCGCCGCCGCCCAATTTGATCAATCTCAATCATCTCATCGCCGATATCACCATGGCTGACGGTGCCTGGGTGGCGGTCATCGCGGATAACGGCGTCTACAATCGGGATACCGGCATCGTCGATCTCAGCGGCAATGTGAACCTGTTCCACGATACCGGCCTGTCTTTCGAAACCGACGCCGCCACCGTCGATGTCCATAACGACAGCGCCAGAGGCGACCAGCCGATCGAAGGTCAGCGGCCCAACAGCGAGATTGTGGCCGATGGATTCGACATGAAGAACAACGGCCGGATCGTGACCTTTACCGGCCGCGCTTTTCTGAAGCTCTATCCGAAATCGAAAACCTCCCAACAGAACGAGGCCTCCCCGGATCAAGCCCCGCAAAAAGTGCCGGCGGGCACCGGTTCTTCCGGCGGGAACGGATGATGATGCCCAGGCGAAACCGGAACTTTCGATTCCGTCGGACATTTGTTGTGATGACAGCTCTGTCGATCCTGTCTGGGACGGCTGTGTGTTGTGGGATCCCGGCAGCATGCGCGCAGGATCTGGTGTCGCCGCCCGCGAGTGGCGATTCCGGCGGGTTCGATCTCGGCAGCAACAACCAGCCGATCGACATCAGCGCCGATAACGGCATCGAATGGAACCGGGACGCCAAGACCTATATCGCGCGTGGCAACGCCGTCGCCTCGCAGGGCGATTCGGAAGTCCATGCCGATACGCTCACCGCCTATTACACGACGGACAGCAACCAGGTCGATCGCGTCGTGGCCGAAGGCAACGTCAAGATGATGAACACGACCGAGACCGCTTATGGCGACCATGCCGATTACGACCGCGTCCGCGCCCTGCTGGTGATGACGGGTCATGCGCTGAAAGTGCAAAGCGCCACGCAAACCATCACCGCGCGCGACCAGATGGAATATTGGCACGATCGCGACGTGATGGTGGCGCGCGGCGATGTGGTGATCGTGAAGACCGACGGTACGACCATCAGGACCGACCTTGCCACCGCCTATTTCCGGAAGAATACCGAAACCGGAAAGCGCGAGATGTTCCAGGTCAAGGCTGACGGCAATGTTCACATCACCACCAGCAAGGATAATGTGACCTCCAGTCACGCGGTTTACGATCCCACCACCGAGATATCGGTGTTGACCGGGAATGTCGTGCTGACGCAGAACGGCAACGTGTTCCGCGGCGACCACGCGGAAATCGATTCCAAGACCGGCGTCAGCCGCCTGTTCCCGGCCGCGGGGCAACGGGTTCACTCCATCATCCAACCGAAGAAGAAGACGGACCAGAACGCGCCCACCCAAACTACGCCCACCCAAACCACGCCGACTTCGATTTTACCCGCTCCCAGCGCATCCGGCGCGAATACGGCGAACCCGCCGACGGCCGGCGGGGCGATGGCCTTCGATCCCAATGCGGGCGCGCAATGACGACCACACCGCATATGAAATCCCGAGCTTCCCGCGACCAAGAGAAGGGCGGTCCTGTTTTCGAAAGCGAGACGGGGCGGGCCGCGAGTGGTCATGTGAATGGCCACAACAATGGGGATTACGACGGCGGGCGGAATGGCGGCGAGGAGAACAGCTTGAACGGAAGCGGCCGGCAGGCGTCCGGTTATCGGTACGCGAATGGCGCCGACTTGGCGACGAAGGAAGCGCAGGCCGGGGATGGGCGTTCGGCCGAGCAGAATCGCGCCGAGATCGGCGGGCATGACGAACCGCGCCCCGATCGCCAATCGCCCCGGAACGATGAAACACCCTTGCGCGACGACTCTCCCGCCGACACGGCCACGGTCAATGGGCATGCGGCCGACGGGCACGACCTCATTCATGTCAACGGCATCACCGTCGATCCTCGGACCGTGCAGGGCCTGGTCGGCTATCATCTCGGCAAGCAGTATCGCGGCCGGCCGGTGGTGCGCGACGTCTCGGTCGGCGTGCAGCGTGGCGAAGTGGTGGGCCTGCTCGGCCCGAACGGCGCCGGCAAGACCACCTGCTTCTACATCATTACCGGTTTGATCCGCTCCGATTCCGGCGCCATCTATCTGGATGGCGAGGAAGTCACCGATCTGCCGATGTATCAGCGCGCCCGCGGCGGTATCGGCTACCTCCCGCAGGAGGCCTCTATCTTCCGCGGCATGTCCGTCGAAGACAACATCATGACGGTGCTGGAGATCGCCGAGCCCGACCGCGCCAAGCGCAAGCCGATGATGGACCAGCTGCTGGCGGAGTTCGCGGTCACGCATCTGCGCCGCGTTCCGGCGATGGCGCTTTCCGGCGGTGAGCGTCGCCGTGTGGAGATTGCGCGCTGCCTCGCCAGCCGGCCCAACTATATCCTGCTGGACGAGCCGCTGGCCGGCATCGATCCCATCGCGGTCGGCGATATCCGGGATATCGTCACTCATCTCAAGGACCGGGGCATCGGCGTCCTGATCACCGATCACAACGTCCGTGATACTTTGGAGATCGTGGATCGCGCCTACATCCTACATGAAGGCCACGTCCTGCGCGAAGGCACGCCGCAGGAGATCGTGAGCGACCCGCAGGTGCGCCGCGTTTACCTTGGAGAAAGATTCTCCCTGTAGTACGTTTGGCCATGGCCGTTACGCAGAGGATCGATCTCAGGCAGGCGCAAACCCTGGTGATGACACCGCAGCTCCAGCAGGCGATCAAGCTGCTGGAACTGTCGAACCAGGATCTGGTTGCCTATGTCGAAACCGAACTGGAGCAGAACCCGCTGCTGGAACGCGGCGAGGACGAACGCAATTCGGGCGAGGGCGATCGCGGTGAACCGGCCGGCGATCCACGAGAGGCCGGCGCGGGCGAAAACGGTGCGGGCGACCGCCTGCTCGACGCCACTGAATACAGCGCGCAGGAATCGCTGCCCGACGCCAAGGACTCCCCGCTCGATACCGACTACGACAATCTCTATGACGGCAATTCCGCGAGCGAGAACACCGCGGGCGGCGAGCTCTATGACGGCGCCTGGCGCGGTACCGGAGGCCGCAGCGATTTCACGGATGACGAAAACGGCATCGAACAGACCGCGCAACGCGCCGCGACTCTCCGCGAGCATCTTGAGACCCAACTTCACCTCGACATCGTCGATCCCACCGAGCGCATCATCGGCCTGCAAATCATCGACATGCTGGATCCAGCCGGCTATGTGACCGGCGATCTCCCGGGCTTGGCCGACCGCTTGAACTGTCCGCTGGCTCTGGTGGAGGCGACGCTCGCCAAACTGCAGCAGTTCGAGCCTTGCGGCGTCTTCGCGCGCAACCTCGCCGAATGCCTGGCGCTGCAATTGAAAGAGCGCGACCGCTTCGATCCCGCCATGCAGATGCTGATCGAGCATCTTGAGCTTCTGGCGCGGCACGACCGGGTCCAGCTCATGAAGCTTTGCGGCGTCGATGCCGAGGATTTCGCCGACATGGTCACCGAGATCCGTGCGTTGGATCCGAAACCCGGCCTGAGCTTCGAGACGGCGCCGATTGAAACGGTCGTTCCGGATATCCTCGTGAGCCGTCGTTCCGACGGAACATGGTTGGTGGAATTGAACACCGATACCTTGCCGCGGTTGCTGGTCAATCAGCAATATCACGCCTTGGTCTCGGCGAAGACGCAGAACAAGGCCGAGAAGGAGTATCTGAGCGATCGTCTGGCCGCGGCGAACTGGCTGGTGAAGACGTTGCATCAGCGCGCGACCACGATCCTCAAGGTCGCTTCGGAAATCATCCGCCAGCAAGAAGCGTTCCTGCTGCACGGCGTGCAATATCTGAAGCCGCTGATCCGGCGCGATATCGCCGATGCGATCGGCATGCACGAAAGCACCGTCTCCCGCGTCAC
>DASYDA010000225.1:0-6407 GCA_036499865.1 Dongiaceae bacterium
AGGCAGCGCGCTGGTCGATAAGCAGATCGAGCCGCCGGTGATCGCGGTGGCGAAGGACGGATCGAGCGTGGTGCCGCTCCTCGGCGGCCATCACGGCGCGAATGCGCTCGCCCGCAAGATCGCCATCGCGATCGGCGCCCATGCGGCGATCACCACCGCGAGCGATCTCCGCCTCGGCATCGCGCTCGACGTGCCGCCCACCGGATGGCGCGTCAAGGACATGGCGGCGGTTAAGGGCGTCACCGCGGCTTTGCTCGGCGGCGCCAAGGCGAAGATCGAGAACGAAGCGGGTATCGATGCGGCCTGGCTCGCGCCGATCGCCGGCGACGGTCCGCACCCCAACATCCTCATCTCCAACTGCGCCGACGCGGAGGCCGATCTCGTCTATCGCCCGGCCAATCTCGTTCTCGGCATCGGCTGCGAGCGTCGCGCCGATCCAGCCGAGGTCAGCGCCTTGGCGAAACGCTGCCTCCAGGAAGCGGGTCTTTGTCCGCAATCCGTCGCCTGCGTCGCTTCGATCGCGCTCAAGGCCGCGGAGCCCGCGATCTTGGCCTTGGCTGCCGAGCTCGGCGTCCCAGCGCGCTTCTTCAGCGCGGCGGAACTGGAGCGCGAGACGCCGCGCTTGAAGAATCCCTCGGACATCGTTTTCGCGGAGACCGGCTGCCATGGCGTCGCGGAAGGCGCGGCTTTGGCCGTCGTCGGCCCCCAAGGCGCCTTGGTGGTTTCCAAGGTTCGTTCGGAGCGCGCCACCTGCGCCATCGGCTGGGCGCCCGGCGTCATCGACGCGACGAAAGTGGGCCGTCCGCGCGGCCGCCTCGATATCGTCGGCATCGGCCCCGGCACCGCGGCCGGGCGCACGGCGGAAGTCGATCTCGCCTTGCGCCGCGCGACCGATCTTGTCGGCTACAAACTCTATCTCGATCTCCTGGGTCCGCTCGCCAACAACAAGCGCCTGCACGGCTATGAGCTCGGCGCGGAAGAGGCGCGGGTGCGGGTTGCACTGGAACTCGCCGCCGAAGGCCGCGAAGTGGCGCTGGTCTGTTCCGGCGATGCCGGTATCTATGCGATGGCGACCCTGGTCTATGAACTCATCGACCGTGGCGGCAATGCCGATTGGGCGCGGGTGGAGATACGCGGCCTGCCGGGCGTTTCGGCGATGCAGGTGGCGGCGGCGCGGATCGGTGCGCCGCTCGGCCATGATTTCTGCGCGATCTCGCTTTCCGATCTGCTGACGCCCTGGCCGGCCATCGAGAAGCGGCTGAAGGCGGCGGCCGAAGGCGATTTCGTGGTGGCCTTCTACAATCCGGTCTCGCAGCGCCGCCGCAGCCAGTTGCAGGCGGCGAAGGAGATGCTGCTGCGCCACCGCCCGGGTGCCACGCCGGTGGTGCTGGCGCGCAATCTCGGCCGCGACGGCGAGACGGTCAGCGTGGTTTCGCTGGAGGCACTCGATATCGACGCGGTCGACATGCTGACCCTGGTGATTGTCGGCAGCAGCGACACGCGATCGGTGGAGCGGCCCGATGGCGGGGTGTGGATCTACACGCCTCGGGGCTATGCGAGCAAGGTTATGGAGCAAGCATCGTGACCACTGTCCATTTCATCGGCGCCGGTCCCGGCGATCCGGAACTGATCACGCTCCGCGCCAAGCGGTTGATCGAGACTTCTCCGGTGGTGCTCTATGCCGGCTCGCTGGTGCCGCGTGAAGTGGTGGCTATGGCCAACGCCGATGCGCGGATCATCGACACCGCGCCGCTGACGCTCGACGAGATCATCGCCGAGATGGAAGCCGCGCAAGCCAAGGGCCAGGATGTGGCGCGCGTCCATTCCGGCGACCCTTCCATCTATGGCGCCATCGCTGAACAGATGCGCCGCTTGGATGCGCTCGGCATTCCCTATGACGTGACGCCGGGCGTGCCGGCCTTCGCCGCCGCCGCTGCGGCATTGAAGGCTGAGCTCACTTTGCCGGAGATCAGCCAGACCATCATCATCACGCGCACGGAAGGCGAGGCTTCGCCGATGCCGGCTGGCGAGACTTTGGCCGAGCTCGGCCGGTCCCGCGCGACGCTCGCCATCCATCTCTCGGTGCGCAACATCCACAAGGTGGTGGTCGATCTCACGCCGCATTACGGCGCGGATTGCCCGGTCGTGGTGGTCTATCGGGTGGGCTGGCCCGATCAGCATGTGATCCGCGGCACCCTCGCCGACATCAAGGCGAAGGTGAAGGAGACCAAGATCACGCGAACCGCGCTGATCCTGGTCGGCCGCGTCCTTGACAATCATGACTTCACCGACAGCCGCCTCTACCATGCCGATCATCGTCACATCCTCCGGCCGAAGGCGAAAGCCCGCGCTTAAAGAGGCCTGAACCTGATGTTCAGGGGCTGGTCCCGCGACTTCCGCCGTGTGCTGGCGGCCTTCGCGGTTTCCAGCCTGGGCACCAAGGTGGCGCGGGAAGCGGTGCCGCTGACGGCGGTGCTGGTGCTGCAGGCCGGCCCCGGCGCTCTGAGCCTGCTCGGCATTGCGGCCACCTTGCCGACCTTGCTGCTCGGATTCTTCGCCGGCGTCTGGGTGGATCGCGCCCGCCGCCGCCCCTTGCTGATCGTCGCCGATCTCATCCGATTTCTCGTCGTGATCTCGGTGCCGGTTGCGGCCTGGCTGGGCTGGTTGACCGTCGCGCAGCTGTTCATCGCCGTCGCGGCGGTCGCTTCGCTCTCGCTGCTGTTCAATGTCGCCGATGCCGCCTATCTCCCCGGCCTGGTGACGCGCGAGCGTCTGGTATCCGCCAATGCCACCCGCGAGACCATCGATGCCGGTGCGGAGATCATCGGCCCGCCGGTCGGCGGCCTCCTGGTGCAGACCCTTGCGGCGCCGGCCGCTTTGGTGATCGACGCGCTCTCCTATCTCGCTTCGGCGCTTCTGCTGCTGCGCGTGCGGCATGTCGAGGCGGCGCCGAAGGAGAGCCATGAGCGCCGGCCTGCGCTCGCGGAGATCGTCGAGGGCTTGCGCAGCTTGATCGGCGATCCCGTGCTGCGGCCCTTGCTGGTTGCCCGCGCCATCCGCACCTTCTTCGGCGGCATGTTCGGGCCGTTCTACGTGCTCTATGTCATCAGGCATCTCGGCGTCTCGCCGGCCGCCATGGGTTTGATCATCGCCTGCGGCGGATTGGCCGCGCTGGCGGGTGCGGCGCTGGTGCCCTGGCTCAATGTCCGCATTCCCGCCGGTCCCGGCCTGATCGGCGCTTTTGCCATCAAGACCGCCGGCCTCGCCATGATGCCCCTGGCGGGGCTGCTGCCGGGTTCGGTGCTGCCGCTGCTAGTGCTGCAGCAGATTTTGCAGGATTCGGTCACCAGCTATTTCGCGGTCAACGAGCGCACCTTGCGCCAGCATCGCATCCCGAACGAGCGGTTGGGCCGGGTAGCCGCCACCATCAATGTGATCAATGACGGACCGATGCCCTTGGGTGCGCTGATCGCCGGCCTGCTCACCCAGGTGATGAGCCTCGACGCGGTGCTCTGGATCGCAGTGGCCGGCTACGCCTTGTCGCCGCTGGCGGCATGGCTGTCGCCGGTGCGAGGACTACGTTCGATCTAAGCGCATGGCGATCCAGGCCAGCGATTCCTCGACGGATTTGACGGTTTCACACCCTGGATCCTCCGCGATCTTCGGCCGCTCGATCATGACGACGGGAATGCGCAGCTCGCGCGCCGCGGCGATCTTGGCGTAGGTTGCGGCGCCGCCGCTGTTCTTGGTGACGAGGAGGTCGATGTTGTGCTTCATCAGCAGGCGCCGCTCATCGACGAGCGAAAAAGGCCCGCGCGCCGCGATCGTTTCATATTGCTGAAGCGGCAGGGGCACGCGCGGCGCATCGACCATGCGGACCAGGAATCGGCATTGCGATAGAGAGGTGAAGGCGGAGACGTCCTTGGTGCCCAGCGCCAGGAATATCTTGCGGCCGGCTGAGCGGCAGATCGGGACCGCCGCCTGAGCCGAAGCCGCGCGTATCCAGATATCGGCTTCTTCCTTTTGCCAGGCCGGGCGCAGCAGGCGCAGCAGCGGCACATTCGCGCGACGCTGCGCTTCCAAGGCGTTGCGGCCGATCTCCGCGGCGTAGGGATGGGTGGCGTTGATCAGCAGAGAGACGCGGTTTTCGACGAGGTATTGCAGCAATCCCTCCGCGCCGCCAAAGCCACCGATCCGAACGTTGCTGGGCGGCAATATGGGGTTTTCCGTGCGGCCGGCGAGAGAACTGACCACCGCCAGATCGGGAAACCGGTCGGTGGCCGCCTGTGCAAGCTGCACGGCCTCGCCGGTGCCGCCGAGGATCAGCAGGTTATCCCCCGAAGCCGGCATGGCCCACCAATGCGCCGTCGCGATCATAGATCAACAGCTCGATATCGACTTTGTGGTCAGCCTCCGCCATGGCAACTTTGCGGGCGCGCTCGGCCACCCAATCCGCCAAGGAAAGTCCGGCATTGCGCGCAATCTCCAAAGCCTCCATCGCCGTGTTGGCGCGTTGAATGCGCTCGAAAACGTCATCGGCGGCGCCCAAGGTGCGGGCGCCGCCCGCCAGGACGTCGAGGCTGACCTGGCTGCGGCCGGAATGGAGGTCGAGCGATCCTTCGGCGAGCTTGCTCATCTTGCCGAAACCGCCGGCCAAGGTCAGCCGCGAGATCGGGTGATGGCGGAGATATTTCAGGACGCCGCCGGCGAAATCGCCCATGTCGATATAGGCGAAATCCGGGAGCTGGTAGCGCCGCGCCACCGCGGCTTCGGTGGTCGAGCCGGTGCAGGCCGCGGCGTGATCGAGGCCCGCCGCGCGGATCACGTCGATGCCGCGATGGATGGAGGCGATCCAGGCCGAGCAGGAGAAGGGATGCACGATACCCGTCGTGCCCAGGATCGACAATCCGCCTTCGATGCCGAGGCGCGGGTTCCAGGTCTGCCTGGCGAGCTCAAGACCGTTGGGAATCGAGACCGTGATCTCCACATCGGGCGCGGCACCATGACGCGCGGCCACTTCCGCGACCACCTCCGTCATCATCCGGCGCGGAACGGGATTGATGGCCGGTTCGCCCGGCGGAATCGGCAGACCGGGCCGCGTCACCGTGCCGACGCCCAATCCGGCGCGGAACCGGACACCGCTTCCCGCCGGCAGGCGCCGCACCGTCGCGAGAACCAAAGCGAGATGGGTGACGTCTGGATCGTCGCCGGCATCCTTCACGATGCCGGCGGTCGCGGAATTCGGGCCGATCTCCCGGCGCGCCAACACGAAGCCCGGCCGCTCGCCTTTCGGCAGCGTGATCTCGACCGGGTCGGGGAAAATTCCCGTCAGCAATGCTTCGAAAGCGGCCTTTGTTGCGGCCGTCGCGCAGGCGCCGGTGGTCCAGCCCCGGCGCAGCGCCTTGGGTGCGTCCGCCCCATCCATTTTCGAACCCACAGTCATGACGTTATTGTAGGGGTCGGCGTCCGAAACTGGCTAGTCTCCGGCGTCGCAATCGGCTCTATGATCGACATATGGAACGTATTCTCGCCACTTTGCCCGAGCTTGAGCCGGGCTGGGTCTGGCTCACCGGTGCCGGTCCCGGCGAGGCCGGGCTTTTGACCCTGCTCGCCGTGCGGGGACTCTCCCAGGCCGATGTCGTGGTCTACGACGCTCTTGTCGATCGATCGATCCTTGATCTCGCGCGGCCCGAAGCCAAGCTGGAATATGCGGGAAAACGCGGCGGCAAGCCTTCCGCGAAGCAGCCGGATATCTCGCTGCGCCTGATCCAACTCGCCAGGGAAGGGAAACGAGTCCTTCGCTTGAAGGGCGGCGATCCTTTCGTCTTCGGGCGCGGCGGCGAGGAGGCGATCTCCCTGGTGCAGGCCGGCGTGCCCTTCCGCATCGTGCCCGGCATCAGCGCCGGCATCGGCGGTTTGGCCTATGCGGGTATCCCGGTCACCCATCGCGAATGCAATTCGGCCGTCGCCTTCGTCACCGGCCATGATGCAACCGGCGAGGTGCCGGATTCTGTCGATTGGGCATCGCTCGCCAAGGGTGCACCGGTCATCGTGCTTTACATGGCGCTGAAGCATATCGCGCTGATCGCGGATCGGCTGCTGGCCGGTGGACGTTCTGCCGAAGAGCCGGTTGCCGTCATCAGCAAGGCCACCACCCGCGAGCAATCGGTGCTGGAGACGACGCTCGGCCGCTGTGCGGCGGATGTGAACGCCGCCGGGATCGAACCGCCGGCCATGGTCGTGGTCGGCCAAGTGGTGCGGTTGCGGGCGGCACTGGACTGGTTGGGCGCTATCGAAGGCCGCGCGCTGAACCCCGATCCGCTGGGCGCGCGGCAACGCGGCCGAACCGGCTCCTAAGCGAACCCGCGGCAGATGGCGCGCGGGCTGATCATCGCCGCACCGGCCTC
>DASYDA010000226.1:0-6703 GCA_036499865.1 Dongiaceae bacterium
GCGGTGATCGCGGCCATCGGCGCCGGTTATCTCCAGTTCGGCCTCATTCTGTCGCTTGACCAGCTCATGCCGGATCTGGGGAAGCTTTCGCCGCTCGCCGGGTTGAAGCGGATGTTTTCGGTGCGTTCGTTCAGCGAATTGCTGAAGGGCCTGATCAAGATTGCGATCGTGACCTGTATCGCCCTCTCCATCCTGACGCCTTCGGTCGGCGACCTGCATCACCTCGTCGGCATGGAAGCGGTGCAAATTCTCGGTCGCATCGGTGAACTCATCAACCATCTGCTGATCGCGGTCCTGTCGTCGATGATCGCGATCGCCTTGGCCGACATCGTCTATCAGCGCTACGAGCATACGAAGAACCTCCGCATGTCGCGCCAGGAGCTGAAGGACGAGCAGCGCGAGAGCGAGGGCGATCCGCTGGTGAAGGGCCGTCTCCGCCAGCTCCGCATGGAACGCGCCCGCAAGCGCATGATGGCCGAGGTTCCGAAGGCGGATGTCGTCGTCACCAACCCCACCCACTATGCAGTCGCTTTGCGCTATGAGCAGCTCGAAATGGCTTCGCCGCGCGTGGTCGCGAAGGGTGTCGATCGGGTCGCGCAGAGAATCCGGGAAGTGGCGCAGGAGGCCGGCGTTCCGATCATCGAGAACCCGCCGCTCGCGCGCGGTCTTTACGCCTCGGTGGATATCGACCAGGAAATCTCGCCGGAATTCTATAAAGCCGTCGCCGAGGTGATCGGTTACGTCTACCGGTTGAAGCGGCGGAAATTGTAACCCGCTCAAGCGGTTTCCCGAGAAATCCGCAATTTCAGGCGGTATCGGCCGCAATAAATGGGACCCATGCGGGCGATTTACCTATTTTTAAGTTAAAAGTCCTAGCGTCTGCCCGGAAAGAACAGTTTCGGGACGAATTTATGCGTTGGATAGCCAATCTCAAGATCGGTGCCAAAGTCCTATTGGTCGCCGGCGTATTGATCGTGGCTTCCGCGATCATCGGCGCGGTGGCGATGCACACCATATTCCGGTCGGAAGACCTGCTGCACGATATGGAAAACAGCGCCAACCGGTCGATCCTGGGCGAGCGCGTCAACGGTCTGATCTATGCCGTGGTGATGGATTCCCGCGGCGTCTATATGTCGAAGAGCGCGCCGGAGGCCAAGAAATACGGCGCCGGTATCAGCGCAAGCCTCGTCGTCCTGGAGAAGACGATGAAGGATTGGCGTGCCTTGGTTCCGGCGGACGACAAGATGTTCTCCGAAGCCCAGGCCAACATGGATCAGTTTTTCAAGGTCAGGACCGAGCTCGCGCGCATGGGTGACGTCAACGACGTCGCCGGTGCCAATGAATACGGCAACAACGATGCCAATCGCGCCAACCGCACTGCCCTCGGCAAATCGATCGAGGCTCTCGCCAAATCAAACCAGGTGGAAATCGCGGCGACGCGCGAGAAACTCGAGGAATTCTATTCGGCCAGCATCATGGCCATGGGCGGAGTTATCTTCCTCGGCATTCTGCTCGGCCTCGCCTCGGCCCTGATGGTTTCGCGGCGCTTCATCGCCGGCCCGATCCGCCGCTTGACCGGTACCATGACCGGGCTCGCGGAAGGGGACTATGCCCGGGATGTCGCCGGCAGCGAGGCGCGGGATGAAATCGGCGAGATGGCGCGGGCCGTGGTCGTGTTCAAGGATAACGGCCTCGCCAACCAGGCTTTGCAGGCCGAACGCGCTCAAGCGCAGGCGGAGCGCGAACGGCGCCAGCAGGCCATCGACACCCTGCTGCACGGCTTCGATAGGCGGATGTCGGAGGTGTTGGAACAGCTCGGCGGCGCCGCGACCGAAATGCAGGCGACAGCCCGGTCCATGACCAGCATTGCGGAACGCACGGCGCAGCAAAGCCAGGCGGTTTCCGCGGCCACCGAGGAAGCCTCCTCCAATGTTCAAACCGTCGCCTCGGCAGGTGAAGAGCTCAGCGCTTCGATTCAGGAGATCAGCCGGCAGGTGACGCAATCGAGCATGATCACCAGCCAGGCGGTCGAAGTTGCGCAGCAGACCGACGGCCAGGTTCAGGGCCTCGTCAAGGCGGTCGGCAGGATCGGCGACGTCGTGAAGCTGATCAACAACATCGCGGGCCAGACCAATCTGCTTGCGCTGAACGCGACGATCGAAGCGGCGCGCGCGGGCTCGGCCGGCAAGGGCTTCGCGGTTGTCGCGGGAGAAGTCAAAGGCCTCGCGACCCAGACGGCCAAGGCCACCGAGGAGATCACCGGTCAGATTCAGGCGATCCAGAGCGCCACCGAGGGCTCGGTCGCTTCGATCCGCGAGATCACCAATGTCATCCATAAGATCCACGAGATTTCCGCGACCATCGCTTCCGCGGTGGAAGAGCAGGGCGCCGCGACCAAGGAGATCGCGCGCAACGTTCAGCAGGCTGCCGTCGGCACCCAGGAGGTCGCCAACAATGTGAGCGGCGTCAATGCCTCGGCGGACGAGACCGGCAATGCCGCGGCTCAGGTGCTCACTGCCGCCGAAAGCCTGGCACGCCAAGCCGACGACCTTCGGGTGGACGTCAACCGGTTCCTGGAAGGAATCCGGGCGGCATAGCGTTTCATGATGCGATCCCGCCGATAAAAAAGGCCGCCGGCAAAACCGGCGGCCTTTCCTCGATCGGGTGGTTTCGAATTACAGGTCGCAACTACAGGTCGCGATGGCGTCCGCCGATTGTCGCCATGAAGCTGGCGCAGAAGGCACCGAGGAGCAGGGCAACGAATGTCCAGAGCGCGAGACCGGCACCGGCCTTGCGGGCATCGTCGGCAACCTGTTTCGCTTTGGTCTGGGCATCCGAAATCGCCGTCTTTGCCTGATCGACCACCGTGTCGATCCGCTTCTCGGCATCCTGCTGCGAGAGCCCGGCGCGCTGCGCGATCAATCCGGCGACATAGGTTTTGTCGGCCGGGGAGATGGTGAGCTGGCCATCCTTGAAGCTGGCAGCCACGATCCGGTTGATCTCCGCCCGCATCGGGCCGATATCGCCGGGATTGCCGCCGGAGTTGCCCCCGGGGGTTGTCATCGACATTGCCGGAGCACCCGCGGTTGCGCCTTCCGTCGTTGTGCCCGTGGTCGCAGGCGCCGCCGCACCGCCCTGGCCGGCCGCCGGTGCCGGACCTGCTGGCCGGAACAGCTCATCGACGTAGTAGTCCATCGGATTGCCATGCATACGCATGCCGCCTTCTTGGCCGCCTCCGCCCTGCATCGCCATGCCGCCCGCGGCGCTGGCGCCGACCAGAGCGGCACCGCCCGCCGTCGCGCCGACTTCAGCAGTGGTCTTTGCCAGATGGCCGGCAACCGAGGTCAGCAGAGCGAGGCTGACCAGGCTGCCGAGCGCCCAGGTGACGAAGCCGTGCGCGGTGTCACGAAAATAAACCTCGTCGCCGTGGATATTGGCCCATTTGGTGCGCAGACGCCCGGCGAGATAGCCGCCGAGCCCGAACGCCACGGCATGAATGATGAGGGACCATATGATGACGCCGATGCCCACCGAGGCGGCCGAAACACCTTCGCCACGCCAAGGAGAAACGGCGACAAGGCCGAGGCCGGCACCAAGCACGGTCAGAATGAGCGCCATCGCGGCAGCGCCGACGGCGCCGGCGATGATCGCGCCCCAGGAAACCCCAGAGACGACGGACTCAAATCGCGAGGCACCGGCGGATGGTCCACCGACGGGATAGGCAGGATCGCTGGTTACGTTTGTCATGAAGGGACTCCATTAAAAAGACGTTCCCGGAACGGCGATCCCGAAATATCGTTTGCGGGAGATCGCTCGCGGGCAATCGCGCGTGAGGATACGGAGCAATACCGATCCGATATCACCGCCAGAAGAGTGCCAGAAGGATGATGATTGGAATCGGAACGCCGAGAAGCCACAAGAGAATGCCGCGACCCATGATGGGGACCTCTTTGGTTGTGATGGTGCATAGGACGTTGCCATCGCCCCCCGACTTTCCGCCCGGGCTCTAAACCCCGGCCTGGGCTCTTCATCCCTGATCTGCGGGGCGCGAATTTGCAGGTCGTCGCCAGAACAAGCCCTACCGGGGGGGATGGTTCCGCCCCCCTTCTCCTACCCGAAGGGAACTATCCCCGGTGGAGCCGCATGCGCGCCGCGGCAATCTCGACTACACTTATCCAAGGATGATTCGTTAAAAATGGTGACGTGGTGAAGCAGGTGAATGGCGACCGACGGAGATCGTCGTCCAGGTCGGCCGCACGGTTTGGCTCTCGGGTTGTTATCGTGGTGGTTCTCGTCGCGGCAGGTTTCCTCCTGTTCGCCAATCCGGTTCATGCCCAGGAAGACCATTGGCTGATACAGAATTCCTGGGCCGCGGGCGTGCTGGCGGGAACCCTGCTTACAGCCAGCGGCGCCACGGCGCTGGCCCTGCATTGGGCTAGCCGCCGTCGCGATCTGCTGATGCAGAGCTTCGACACATCTTCCCAGGCGCGCCAACTCGTCGGTCCCACGGACAAGATCATTTTCACCAACGCTGCCTATCGACGCTTTTTCGCCGATGCCCAGATGCCGCTCCCGCAGATCTTGAAGGATCTGGTCGATCCGGATTCTCCCTCCGCGGAACTGCTGCGCCAGATTCCGAAAGCGGTGGCGGAAGGCGGGCGGGGACGGGCCGAACTCCAGGTCCGCTATCGAGAGGGCGAACTCGACTGGTTCGACGTTTCCGCACAGCGGATTCGGAGCGGGCAGGAATACGTGCTGTGGAGCTGTGACATCGTCACGACCCAGCGCCAGATCGAGGAGTACATCCGCAGCGATCACGAGAAATTCGCCGATCTCATCGAGCATGCGCCGATCGGCTTCTATTCGGTCGATGAGGCCGGCGACTTCCTGTTCGTGAACTCGACCTTGGCCGGCTGGCTCGGCCTGGAGCCGGAACCCGGCGGGCGCTACGGCCTGCGCCTTCACGATATCCTCGCCGACCGGATCGCCTTCGGGGCGCCGGCTTTCAGCCCCTTCACCGATCCAACCCTGCGCAGCGGCGAGGTGACGCTGCAGGGCCCGAACGGCCGGGCTTTCCAGGCCTTCATCCGCTTCGAGACGGTGATCATGCAGGCCGCCGGCGATTCCGACCGGCCGCGCCTGCGCACCCGTTCCGCCGTCCACGACCTTACCCGCGAGCGCGCGCTGGAGAAGGCGGTCCGCGCTTCGGAGCAATATTTCAAGCGCTTCTTCGAAGAGGCGCCGACCGGCATCGCGTTGATCGACTCCTCCGGCCGCATCGAGCAGGCCAACGAAGCCTTGATGCAGCTTCTCGCCAATGCCGATTGGCGGCAGAAATCGCTGATGGAACTGGTGCATCCGGACGACCGCTCGGCCTATGACCGCCATTTCACCGAAGTGATCCGCCGCGGCAAGGCGCCGCCGCTGACCGTGCGGGTGGCGGGCGAGCGGCCGCGCTTCGTCACTATCTTCGCCTCGCGACGGGAGGACAGCGCAGGTTCGCCGGGCTGCATCGCCCATTTCGTCGATTCGACCGAAGCGCGCCGGCTGCAGGAGCAGTTCGCACAGTCGCAGAAGATGCAGGCAGTGGGCCTGCTCGCGGGCGGCATCGCCCATGACTTCAACAATCTGCTGACGGCGATGATCGGCTTCTGCGATCTGCTGCTGCTCCGGCATCGTGCCGGCGACCAGTCCTTCGCCGACATCATGCAGATCAAGCAGAACGCCAACCGCGCCGCCAACCTGGTGCGCCAGCTGCTGGCCTTCTCGCGCCAGCAGACCCTGCAGCCGCGCGTGATCGACGTCACCGACGTGCTGGGCGAGCTTTCGCATCTGCTGCGCCGGCTGATCGGCGAGAATATCGAGCTCTCGATGATCCACGGCCGCAGCCTGAAGCCGGTCAGGGCCGATGCCGGCCAGCTCGAACAGGTGATCATCAATCTCGCGGTCAATGCGCGGGACGCCATGTCGAACGGCGGCAAGCTCACCATCCGCACCGACAATGTCCGCACCACCGAGCCGATGCAGCGCGGCGCCGATGTGATGCCGGTCGGCAACTATGTGATGCTGGAGATCTCCGACACCGGCACCGGCATCCCGAAGGAGATCATGGATCGCATCTTCGAACCGTTCTTCTCCACCAAGGAGGTCGGCTCGGGAACCGGGCTCGGTCTCTCCACGGTCTACGGCATCGTGCGCCAGACCGACGGCTTCATCTTCGTGGACAGCGATCCCGGCCGCGGCGCCACCTTCCGGATCTACCTGCCGGAGCATTCCCAGCCGGTCGAATCCATGGCGCGCATCGCCGGCACCGAGGAGGACAAGCGCGACTTGACCGGCATCGGCACGGTTTTGCTGGTCGAGGACGAGGATGCCGTCCGCCTGTTCGGCGCCCGCGCCTTGCGCAACAAGGGCTACAAGGTGCTGGAGGCGAGGAGCGGCGAGGCGGCGCTGGAGATCGTCAACGAGCACATGGACGAGATCGATCTCGTGATCAGCGACGTGGTGATGCCGCGGATGGACGGGCCCACCCTGGTCAAGGATCTGCGCACCCGCCGACCGGACATCCGGGTGATCTTCATATCCGGCTATGCCGAAGACGCCTTTCGCCGCCGCGTCGATGCCGGCGAGGAGGCGCATTTCCTGATGAAGCCCTTCACCCTGAAACAACTTGCCGCAAAGGTGAAGGAAGTCCTGCAATAGG
>DASYDA010000227.1:0-4252 GCA_036499865.1 Dongiaceae bacterium
GCCGTGGGCAATGATGGGACCGAGAATATGCCGCGCTATCCGGCCGCCTATCCCGGCGTTATCGGCGTCACCGCGGTCGATGCGCGAGGGGCGGCGTTGCCGCAGGCCAATCGCGGCGCCTTCGTGGCCTTGTCGGCTCCCGGTGTCGATCTCTGGATTCCAGGGCAGCCGAAGAACGCCAATCTGATCGTGACCGGCACGTCCTTCGCCGCGCCTTATGTCACAGCAATTCTGGCCATGGACGGAAACGATCCGAAAGCAGTGCTCGGGCGCGCGAGAGATCTCGGCGTTCCAGGCCCGGATCCGGTGTTCGGATATGGGATGGTCCAGGCCCCGGCAGGCTGCGATTGACTCCTGGACCCTATAACGCTTCTTCCCGTTCGCGTGTCACAACGTCGCGCCGAGATGCCAGGGCGCGAACTCGTCCTCGCCATAGCCGAGCGCTTCGCTCTTGCTCGGCGTGCCGGAGGCCGTTTCCAGCAGCAGCTTGAAGATGCGCTCGCCCATTTCTTCGACGCTGGCGGCGCCATCCATGATCTCGCCGCAATTGATGTCCATGTCTTCCACCATGCGGCTGTACATGGGCGTGTTGGTGGCGAGCTTGATGCTGGGTGAGGGCTTGCAACCGAAGCAGGAGCCGCGTCCGGTGGTGAAGGCGATCATATTGGCGCCGCCGGCGACCTGGCCGGTCACCGCGACGGGATCGTAGCCCGGCGTGTCCATGAAGACGAAACCATGCTTCGTCACCGGCTCGGCGAAGCGATAGACATCGACGAGATCGGCGTGGCCGCCCTTGGCCGCTGCGCCCAGGGATTTCTCGAGGATCGTGGTCAGTCCGCCGGCCTTGTTGCCCGGAGAGGGATTGTTGTCGAGGGATTCGCCATTCTTGGCGGCATAGACTTCCCACCATTTCAGCAGATCGAGCAGCTTGTGGCCGACCTCGTCGCTGACCGCGCGGCCGAGCAGCATATGCTCGGCGCCGTAAATCTCCGGCGTTTCGCTCAGGATCGCCGTGCCGCCGTTCTGCACCAGCAAATCCGCGGCGACGCCCAAGGCCGGATTGGCGGTGACCGCCGAGAAGCCGTCGGACCCGCCGCATTGCAGGCCGAGAATGAGATGCTTCGCCGGTACGGTCTCGCGCTTCACGGCGTTGACGGCGGGAAGCAATTCGCGGATACGCTCGATCGCGGCCGCCACGGTCTTTCGAGTGCCGCCGACCTCTTGCATCACCAGGGTCTGGATGCGTTGGCCGGTCTTCAAGCCCTCTTCGGTGACCAGCCGCGGCAACTGATTGGCTTCGCAGCCGAGTCCGATCACCAATACGGCGCCGAAATTAGCATGCTTTGCGTAGCCGCCGATGGTCCGCCGCAGCAGCTTGGCGCCTTCGCTTTCGGTGCCACCGGCGCAGCCGTCCTTATGGGTGAGCGCCACCACGCCGTCGACGTTGGGATAGTTCTCCAATTCCGCCGGATGCATGCGGAAGTGATCGGAAACCATGCGGGCGACGGTCGCCGAGCAGTTCACCGTGGTGAGGACGCCGATATAGTTCCGCGTTGCCACCGTGCCGTCGGGGCGCACGATGCCCTGGAAGGTGGCGGCCTGCTTTTCGGGGATCATCGGCAGATTGCTGCGATGGGCGCCGATGCCATGGTCGGCCTGGCTAGGTCGGAATTCGACGTTATGGACGTGGATGTGCTGCCCGGGCGCGATGGGCTTGGTCGCGATGCCGATGATCTGGCCGAGTTTCCGCACCGGTTCGCCCCCGGCGATCGACTTGGTCGCCATCTTGTGGCCGCGGCCGATCGCTTCGCTGGGTGTCAGATCGCCGAGACCGACCGCTTCGCCGGGCTTCAGGTCCCGCGTGGCGACGACCAAGGGGTCCGCGGGATTGAGTTGCAAAACGGGCGGCTGATTGCGGCCACGATCGGCGGTGTTCGACATTAAGTCTCTCCTGGTTCAGCGGCAGCGGTGTCAGCTTAATGCATAGTGCACGCGAAGCGCGATTACCCCAATCCTAAGCGGCTGCGGCGTCAAGCAGATTCGATTGAACATAAAAAAAGGGCGGCCGAAGCCGCCCTCGGATCTCCGAAGACGATAACTCAGCTCGCCTTCAGATTGGTCGCGGCCGGCTTGCCGCGGTCCTGGACCACGTCGTAGCTGACCTTCTGACCGTCGCGCAGCGAGCCGATGCCCGAACGCTCGACCGCCGAAATATGGACAAAGACGTCCTTTGACCCATCATCGGGTTGGATGAAACCATAACCCTTCTGGGTGTTGAACCACTTCACTGTACCAGTAGCCATAGCTTTCCTCTGGATGGAATACACAAGCTTCACCCCGGCGAATTCCTCATGGAATTCCACAGGGAAAATTCCACAGGGAAATCTGCCGAAGCAGACCGACGCCAAACTTCGAAAGGGATGAGACCGGGTCGGACCCCCGGGACTTCCGGGAAGCATAAGACGAGGCCAACCCATAGCGAGCCGACGAAAGATCAATATGGCGGGCGGGCGGAGACATTACAACCGGAATTAACGATATCGGCCAGCACTGCCTCGGAGCCGAAACTCACAAGATTTCAATGGTTAACGGGATGGTTTGCCCAAGACGGACACCAAGCCTAGGATTGGAATCGGATCGCCCCAAACCGCGTCTGGAGCGACGGATAATTCATCGCCAGGGGCGACTTTATTGCGCAGTTGCGGCGATACCGGCGGTCAAGCCGAGCATGGCATCGGCGTCCGGCATCGGGACGATGGCGGTCAGTGTCTGGGGGGAATGGTGAGCTTTGATCCGGCATGGGAGGAAGAGCTTGCGGCGCCCCGCGGCCCGTGAAAGCCATGCTCGGTCCAGGCGATGGTCTGGAAGTCCGGTGACTTCGTGGCATCGATCAATGGCAGCGATTCCGATGCGAAATTCCTGCTTGATGCTGTCTTCCAGCAAGTCGAGCTCGACGTCCAATTCCTTCGCCTCGCGAAATACTGGAAGGTCTCGTCGATCCGTTCCAGGACATCGTGGTCGCGAGCAACCCGCGCCGGCGCCCGAAAAAAGAAGGGTTTTACAATTTATAGTTAAAAGCCGGGCCCTTGCCCGAGGCCGGATTGGTATGAAACCATCGCTCTCGAAAAGCTCCGGAATTCAATGGCTTATGGTGCGGGGGTTGACTCTCAATGGATCACTATGATAAATGAATGCTCATTCAGCGCGTGGAAATTAACCGCGTTATATCAAAAGGCTAGGAGTGGAGCTTGCAGGCTGTGACCAATCTCGCCCAACGTCGGAACGAGGCCCTGGCCGCGCGCACCCGCGCAGCCATCCTCCAAGCGACCATCGCGACCATTGCGAAGCACAGCCTTTCGGGCACGACCGTCCAACTGGTCGCCGAAGCAGCCAAAGTGGCGCCGGGTACCGTCATCCTGCATTTTCTAAAAAAGGACGCGTTGCTTATGGCGGCGCTGGAGCAGATCGCGGTTGAATTCGAGCAGGCCCGCCGGGCCACCATCGAAGGCGCAGAAGGTGATCCGGTGCGGGCGCTGAACGCCACCATCGAGATGAGTCTCGACCCGAAGGTGAGCGACCCCGCTTATGTCGCCGTCTGGTATGCCTTTTGGGGCGAGGCTCGTGCCCGCAAGCTTTATCTGGAACGGATCGGCGGCTACGACAGCGCCAATCAGGAAGGGCTGGAGCAGCTGTTCCGGACCTTGATCGAGCGCGGCGGCTACAGTCATCTCAATGCCGAAGCGCTGGCGATGGGCTTCGTCGGCCTGCTGGAATGGCAGTGGCAGGAAATCCTGGTGAGCGGCCGGAACTTCGACCGTGCCGCCGCCAAACGCGTCGCGCGTGCCTATCTCATCAGCATTTTCCCGCAGGAATTCGCGCCCGACTAGTGCGGCGGTGACATTCGCCGCAACAACCCATCGTCAGAGAGGTGGTGGCGCTGACCAACGCGCATGACCCGCTTTTTGGATATCCGCAAGCCAGGAGTACAAGCCATGACCGAGCCACGCACCATTTCCTCCCATGACGCGAAATCCCCGCGTGCTCTGCCGGCCTGGACCTACCGGAACTCCGAGCTCAATGAACTCGAATATGAGGCATTGTTCCGCCCCTCCTGGCAGTTCGCCTGCCATATCAATCAGGTCAAGAATCCCGGCGACTATGTCACGCTGGACCTGATGCGGGATTCGATCCTGGTCGTGCGCGGCAAGGACGGCGAATTGCGCGCCTTCATGAATGTCTGCCGCCATCGGGG
>DASYDA010000228.1:0-3041 GCA_036499865.1 Dongiaceae bacterium
ACCGCGACGGTCTTGGTGCGGCCATGCGGGAAGCTCTGGCGCACTTGGCCGCCATCCACCGTCTTCTTCAGCTCCAGCTTGCCGGGCGAAGACAGTTTCAAGGGCTTGCGGGTCGGGGTATCGGTTTCGTTGCTCATATCTTCTTCAGTTCCGCTTATCGGAAATAGTCTGTGAGGCGCCGGTTTTCGGGCCGCTCGGCCTGTCGGCGAAACCCTGCTGGCGGCGTAGGGCCGTCTTGAGGCGTTGGGCCAGGCCGCCCGGCGACACGGCGATATGCACGGCATGATCGCGCCCGACCGCTCGGCCCAGGGCCGCCCCAGTCAACGGCGACCATATCTCTACTCCAGGATGGGTGTGTCGCGCCAGCTTGCTGCGACCATCAGCTCCCGCATCGCTGGCTTCGATCAGCAAAGCGGCCCGCCCGGTCCGCAGCCAGCCATCCACCTTCTCATAGCCGGCGACCAGCTTGCCGCCGCGCCGCGCCAGACCCAGCAGATCGACGACCTGGCGCTCGACCAGCGCCGCCACCCGGTCGGGCAGGTCGGCCGCGGGCTTCACCGGCGCGCGCATCGCCTTGGCGAAGGCGTTCTTCTTAACAGCTTCCGTCAGGGTTGCGCGATCGGCCCTTACCCAATAGCCATGGCCCGGCAGGCGTTCCGCGAGATCCGGCACCACATCCCCGTCGGGACCCAGCACGAAACGGATCAATTCCGCCTTTTCCGCCGGCGTCCGGGTGACGATGCAGCGACGCTGCGGCGACGCGGATTCGGCCGCGGCGCCTTCCGGAGCCACATCCCGCCGTTCTTCGGCTTGCGTCATGCCCAAATCCAACCGGGTCTATCCTCGTTAAGCTTTCTTCTCGTCTTCGAACCAATGGGCGCGCGCCGCCATGATGATGGCGTTGGCGGCGTCGGTTGTAAGTTCGAAATCCTTGAGCAGGCCGTCCTTGGCGTCGGTCAACTCGTCGGCCGCGAGGTCGGCAAGATCGTCGAGGGTCTTAACCCCCTTATCGCCGAGCGCCACCAGCATGGCCGGCGTCAGACCCTCAATCGTCGCGACGTCGTCGGCTACGCCGAGTTCGCGGCGCTTCGCGTTAAGCCGCTCCGCCTCGGCCTCGATCCAGGTCAGGGCCCGGCTCTTCAGCTCGGTCGCGACATCCTCGTCGAAGCCCTCGATGCCGGCCAGATCCTCCGGCGGCACATAGGCGACTTCCTCGATCGAGGTGAAGCCTTCCGTCACCAGCAATTGGGCGATCACGTCATCCACATCAAGCGCGTCCATGAACATCTGCGAGCGGCTCTTGAATTCTTCCTGGCGGCGCTTGCTTTCCTGCTCTTCGGTCAGGATGTCGATGTCGAAACCGGTGAGCTGCGAGGCCAAGCGCACATTCTGGCCGCGGCGGCCGATGGCCAGGCTCAATTGTTCGTCGGGCACCACCACCTCGATACGGCCGGAATCCTCGTCGAGCACAACCTTGGCGACTTCCGCCGGGGCGAGCGCGTTCACCACGAAAGTGGCCGGGTCCGGCGACCAGGGAATGATGTCGATTTTTTCGCCCTGGAGCTCTTGGACGACGGCCTGGACGCGACTGCCGCGCATGCCGACGCAGGCGCCGACCGGATCGATGCCACTGTCATGGGAAATGACCGCGATCTTGGCGCGGCTGCCGGGATCGCGGGCCACCGCCTTGATCTCGATGATGCCGTCATAGATTTCCGGCACTTCCTGGCCGAACAGCTTGGCCATGAAATCGGGATGCGTGCGGCTGAGGAAAATCTGCGGCCCGCGCGGCTCTTCGCGCACGTCGAAGATGAGGGCGCGCACCCGGTCGCCGTTGCGGAAAGTCTCGCGGGGCAGCAATTCGTCTCGGCGCAGCATGGATTCGCCGCGGCCGAGATCGACCGTGACATTGCCGAATTCGACGCGCTTCACCAGACCGTTGATGATCTCGCCCTTGCGGTCCTTGAATTCCTCGAACTGGCGCTTGCGCTCGGATTCCCGCACCTTCTGCACGATGACCTGTTTCGCGGTCTGCGCGGCAATCCGCCCGAAATCGATCGGCGGCAATTCATCGACGATGAGATCGCCGACCTTCAGATTGGCGTCGCGGCGGACGGCGGCCTTCAGCGGAATCTGGGTCGCCTCGTTCTCCACCGCCTCGCCGACCACTTCCTGGACGCGGGTCAGCTTGATCTCGCCGGTCTTGCGGTCGATCGCCGCCCGGATGTCGTGCTCATGGCCGTATTTGGAGCGGCCGGCCTTCTGGATCGCCTGTTCCATCGCGATCAAGACCTCGTCGCGATCGATGCTCTTCTCGCGGGCGACCGCATCGGCCACCTGCAGCAACTCCATACGGGGAATGGCGATCGTGTTGTCCATAGCCATGGTTCTCAACCTTCAGTGTTTACTCGGCTCTATCTTCAGCCGGCTGTTCCTCGGCCTGCTGGTAGGCCGCGATCAAGTCGTCGGTCAGCACCAGCTTGGCCTTGTCGATTTCCTCGAGCGGCAACGCCAGGACAGCGCCCTCCACATCGATCTTCACCTGCTCCGCCTCGAGGCCGAGCAGGCGGCCCTTGAACCGCTTGCGGCCGTCGATCGGCGCCCGGGTCTCGAACTTCGCCTCGAAGCCGGCGAAACGCGCGTAATCCTTGGGTCGGGTCAGCGGGCGGTCGATGCCCGGCGAGGAGACTTCCAGCGAATAGGCGCCTTCGATCGGATCCTCGACATCGAGCACCGCGGAGATCGCCCGCGAGATCTTCGTGCAATCCTCAAGCGACATATGGCGACCGTCCTTCGGTTCCGCCATCACCTGCAGCGTCTTGCGCTGCCCGCCGGAGACCGTGAGGCGGACGAGTTCATAGCCCATGCCCTCCACGGTCGGCGTGATGATGCGTTCGATGACCTGGCTCAACGCCATGCTTTCAATGCGTCCGTTGCCTTAGTGTGATCCCGGGAAGGTTCGGCCAACAAAAAAGGCGGGCCGTTGGCCCACCCTTATCTTGGATCTCATAACGATCCTGGGATTTGCCGGGAATATAGGG
>DASYDA010000229.1:0-11840 GCA_036499865.1 Dongiaceae bacterium
TCGAAGACGAACTTCTCGTGCTCGGTGCCGATCCGCCAGGCGGATTTCGGCTTATTGCCCGACGAGAAATACTCGACGAGCTGCGCCCGCGAGGTGATCGGTTCGCCTTGTGATTTCGGTGGTGCCGACAACCCCTACCCCCCTAAAATTCTAACAGCGAACGGGGCCTTTGCCCCCAGGCTGCGTTACGCCATATCGGGCCGCCAGGGCCGTTTTTCACCATCGCCGCGAATCGCCTGGAAGGTCGCGAGAGCGGCCAGCGCCGCGGTTTCGGCCCGCAAAACCCGCGGCCCCAGCCCGACGGCCGTAACAAAGGGCAGTTTGCGCAACCGGTCAAGCTCGTCTTCTTGAAACCCGCCTTCGGGACCGCATAAGACCCCGTAGCTGTCGAAATTTCTCACATGAGTTGTGAGGTTATTGAGGGCTTCCGCGATTGGCTGGGCTTTGCCGATCTCGGCGCAGACCAGCAAGGCGCGCCGCTCCGGCCAGGATAACCGCAATGCGTCCAGGGTCATCGGCTCCGCGATCTCGGGTGCAGTCAATCTTTCGCATTGTTCCGCGGCTTCGGTGGCGGCGATGCCCAAACGCTCCCGGTTGATCCTGGCGGCGGCGGTATGGGCGGTGAGGACCGGCTGGAAGCGCGAAACGCCGAGTTCGGTGCCCTTCTCGACCAGGAAATCCACGGCATCCTTCTTCAAGGGTGGAAAACACAGCCAGAGATCGGGTTCGGCTTCCTGGGCACGCCGCCGCGCCAGCACCTCCAATGTCAGCTTCCTTTTGCCGGCATCGCTGATTCGCGCGTGATATTCGCCGTCGCGCCCGTTGAAAATCAGCACCGGATCGCCGGTGCCGCGGCGCAGCACATTCAGCAGATGATGCACCGTGCGCTCGTCCGCGGCGATGCGCATGCCCTGGAGCAGATCTTGCGAAACGTAGAGCCTAGGAATCATGGCTTGGGAATCATTCTTGAGAGGCTCCGATCCGGCGTCTATGTTCCCGCCGGTAGATTGGGTTCATGGGAACAGCGCCACGAAGCTATGAGCAGCGCCAGCGACATTCAAGCCGATGACTGGATAGACCGCTATGTTCCGGAGGCGGCACGGCCCTATCTGCGCCTGGCGCGGATCGACCGGCCGATCGGCACCTGGCTGACCCTGTTTCCCGGCTGGTGGGCGCTGGCTCTCGCCGCGGCGCCTGGAAACCTGCCGGACGGCCGCTTGATGGTGCTCTTCGCGATCGGCGCGCTGGTGGTGCGCGGCGCGGGCTGCACGATCAACGACATCGTCGACCGCAAGATCGACGCCAAGGTGGCGCGCACCGCGACAAGGCCGCTGGCTTCGGGACGCCTTAGCTTGCAGCAGGCGCTGGGCTTCCTCGCTTTGCTGCTGGTGATCGCTCTTGTCATCCTGCTGCAACTCTCCCCTCTCGCGATCGGGCTCGGCGTGTTCTCGGTGGTTCTGATCGCCGCTTATCCCTTCATGAAGCGGGTCACCTGGTGGCCGCAGGCTTTCCTCGGCATCACCTTCAACTGGGGCGCGCTGCTGGGCTATGCGACGGTGACCGGCCGTATCGCCTGGCCGGGGGTCCTGCTCTATGCCGCCGGTTTCTTCTGGACCCTGGTCTACGACACGATCTATGCGCATCAGGACAAGGAAGACGATGCCCTGGTCGGCGTCAAATCCACCGCGCTCTATCTCGGCGAGCATACGCGGCCCTGGCTGTTCTGCTTCGCCGCCGTCATGGTCGCCCTGCTGATGATCTCGGTCAGCACCGCGCATCTCGCCTGGCCGGCGAAACTCGGCGTCATCGGCGTCGCCGCGCATCTCGCCTGGCAGGCGGCGGCGACGGATTTCGACAATCCGAAGGATTGCCTCGCCAAGTTCCGCAGCAATCGGGTGATCGGCTGGATCCTGCTCGCCGGCCTCATCCTCGGCAAGTTGATGCAGTGATCGCGATACCCGAACAGGTTGCCGAGCAGCGCCGTGCCTTCATCGCCGCCCAGACCGCCATCGCATCGCCGCCGCTGACGCCGGAGATCCGCCTGCATCTCGCCACCGAGATCACGCCGATCTGGCAGGCGACCGAGGCGACGCTGGAAGCCAACAACCTGCCACCGCCTTATTGGGCCTTCGCCTGGCCGGGCGGACAGGCGCTGACCCGGCTGCTGCTCGACAAGCGCGAATGGATCGCCGGGAAGCGCGTGCTGGATTTCGCGGCCGGCAGCGGCTTGAGCGCGATCGGCGCATCGCTCGCCGGTGCGGAAAAGGTGAGCGCATGCGAGATCGACGATTTCGCCGCCGCGGCGATCGCGATGAACGCTTCGCTCAACCGTGCCACGGTGGAAGTTTTGTGCCATGACCTCATCGGCCGCAATGAGGGCTGGAACGTCGTGCTGGCCGGCGATGTATGCTACGAAAGGCCGATGGCGGAACGGGTGATCGCCTGGCTGCGCAATCTCGCCGGGGCCGGCGTCACCGTGCTGATGGGCGATCCCGGCCGCGCCTATCTGCCGTCGAGTGGCTTGGTCGAGGTGGCGCGCTATGCCGTGCCGACCTCGAAGGAATTGGAAGACCGCGAGTTGCGCGAGACCCGTGTGCTTCGTCTGATGCCCTGATCGCGTTTTCGACGAGGAATCATGACCGCCGCATCGACCGTTTCCGCGCTCTGGCTTTATCCGGTTCAATCCCTGCGCGGCCAGAAGATGGACGCATTGGATTTCGCGGCGGACAGCCTGCGCTTCGATCGCTGGTATGGCATCGAGAATGCGGAGAGCGGGGAGATGGCCAGCGCCTCCAGCAAGCGCGACTGGCGGCCGTTGATCACCTGGGACGCCGCCTATCTCTCCCCTCTTGATCCTGTGGGAGAAGTACCCAAGGTCGAGATCCGTTTTCCGGACGGCGCTCATGTGGTGAGCGACGACCCGAAGGTCGATCAGGTGTTGTCGGAACGGCTCGCCCGCCCGGTGACCCTGCGTGGGCGCGCCGGTGTTCGCGCGCCGGCCCGCTATCGTCTGGCCGCCTGCCACATCATCACCAACGCAACCCTGCGCCGGCTGAGTGCGCTCTATCCCTCGGGGGTTTTCGCGCCGGAGCGGTTTCGTCCGAACGTCTTGCTCGATTGCGGGGAGACCGTGGGCTTCATCGAACAGGCCTGGCTCGGCCGCCGTATGGCGGCCGCTTCGGGCTTGGTCTTGCAAGCGAGCGAGGACTGCAAACGCTGCGGGCTGACCACGCGTGCCCAGGGCGATCTGCCGAGCGATCCCGGCATCCTGCATACGGTCATGCTGGAAAACAAAACCAATGCCGGCATCTATGCGGAGGTCGCGAAAGCCGGCCGCATGTCCATGGGTGACGCGATGGTGGTGGGATAGTTCTTCGGAAGCAGTCGTCACGCGGAGAGTATCTGCGCGGTGAAGTGATCGCTCAATTCCCTCCCCCAAGATTGGGGGAGGGTTAGGGAGGGGGGTGATGCAGCCGTGAAATTTCCGATCCAGCGTGACGCTGTCGGCGGACGTGCAAGCCTTACAAATTCGGCTGTTTCGTGGTCCGGAGATAGGGCTTCACCTTCTTGTAGCCCTTGGGGAACATCTTGTCGGCATCGGCATCGCTCACCGAGGGCACGATGATCACATCCTCGCCATGCTTCCAGTTGACTGGAGTCGCCACCTTATAGCCGGCGGTCAATTGCAGTGAATCCAGCACCCGCAGGATCTCCTCGAAATTGCGCCCGGTGGAAGCCGGATAGGTGATGATCAGTTTGATCTTCTTGTCCGGCCCGACGATGAAGACCGAACGCACCGTGAGGGTGTCGTTCGCATTCGGATGGATCATGTCGTAGAGGTCGGAGACCTTGCGGTCCGAATCCGCCAGCAGCGGGAAGTTCAGCGCATGGCCCTGGGTTTCCTTGATGTCGCTGGCCCAGTTCTTGTGATCGGAAACCGGATCGACGGAAAGGCCGATAACCTTGGTGTCGCGCTTGTCGAATTCCGGTTTGAGCCGCGCCACTTCGCCGAGCTCGGTGGTGCAGACCGGCGTGAAGTCCTTCGGGTGTGAGAAGAGGATGCCCCAGCCATTGCCGAGGTATTCGTGGAACTTGATCTTGCCTTCGGTCGAATCCTGTTCGAAGTCGGGCGCGGTATCGCCAAGTCGCAGGCTCATTGTCTCCTCCTTCTGTCGTTCAGCTTGGAATAGGCCGGGTTTGACGGGCCCGAGTGAAATTTTATTCGCCGGCGACGCGCAATTCGGGTGAAGGTCGCGCATAGTCCCGGTCGTGGTCGAGCGAGGGTATCATCGCCCGCGCCTTTTGGACTTCCGAGAAATCGATTTCCGCCGCGATTGTTCCCGGCGTCTCTCCGGCCTCGGCGATGATCTCGCCCCAAGGCGAAACGATCAGCGAATGGCCGTAGGTCTTGCGTCCGGCGGCGTGCTCGCCGCATTGCGCCGGCGCGAGGATGAAGGCACCGGCTTCGATCGCGCGGGCGCGCAGCAGGACATGCCAATGCGCCTTGCCGGTCGGCACGGTGAAGGCGGACGGCACGCTGATCATGACGGCGCCGGCTTGCGCGAGATTGCGGTAGAGATGCGGGAAGCGCATGTCGTAGCAGACCGTCATGCCGAGCGGTCCCCAGGGTGTGGGCGCCAATATCGCCTGGGCGCCCGGCCGCATGACGGCGGATTCACGATAGCTTTCGCCATTGGCGAGATCGACGTCGAACATGTGAATTTTGTCGTAGCGCGCGACGATCCGGCCCTGGTCGTCGATCAGGAAGCTGCGATTGGCCATGCGCGCCGGCTCGACCCGGATCGACATCGACCCGATCAGGAGCCAGATCTTCAGTTCGCGGGCAAGGGCGGTGAAGCGGGGCAGGCCCGGATGCGTTTCTTCCGGCAACGACTTCGCCAGGGCCACAGGCCGGTTCGGCTCGATGATGGTGGTGTTTTCCGGCGTCACTACGAACTTGGCGCCATCCGCTGCGGCCTTGCGGATCAGCGCCTCCGCCGCGTCGAGATTGGCTGCCACCTCGTTGACGGCCGACATCTGGACGCAGGCGACTTTCAAACGTCCCATATCCACGCTGCAAATGCTCCTGGTTCGGGGCCGGGGGTGGACGATTAGGCGCCGGATCTAGACCAAGATTTAGAACCGGGGTTTAGACCCTGGTTTACTCGCTCGTTACCGGCTCTTCCGCCAGCATTGGCGCCAACCTGCCGGCCCGGTCAAGCGCATAAAGTTCGTCGCTGCCGCCGACATGCTGGCCGTTGATGAAGATCTGCGGCACCGAGGTGCGTCCGCCGGCGCGACGCTGCATTTCTTCGCGGCGCTTGCCGTCGCACATGACGTCGATTTCCTGGTATTTCGCGTGCCGCTCGTCGAGCAATCGTTTGGCGCGGAAGCAATAAGGACAGATCATCGTGGTATAGACTTCGACCTTGGCCATTTTACACCGTCACGATGGAAAACGCGAGATTTCGCGCTCCATGCGTATAGTTCGCGTTTCGGCTTTGATTTGGCAAGTGTCGGTCCTCACACACGGGATAAGACTTTCAATCGGAAAGCACGACTTTTGCTAACGCCAGCACATCGACGCCCCTGGCTCCAGCCGAAATCAAGGCGCGTGCGGCGGCATTTGCCGTGGCGCCGGTGGTGATCACGTCGTCGATCAGCAGGATTTGCCTGTTTTCGATGGTCTTTTGATGCTTCGGCGCTGCGGCAATCGCGCCGGCCACGTTGCGGAATCGGCCCAGTCGTCCGAACCGGCCCTGGCTCTCAGTCGCCTTCCGGCGCATCAAGGCCTGGGGTTCGACCGGCCGGTTGCCCAGCCGTCCCAAGGCCTGGGCCAGCAATGCCGCCTGATTGAAGCGCCGCGAAACCAGCCGCCGCCAATGCAGCGGGACCGGCACGATCAATTCGGCCGATTCCAGGAGTTCGGCGCCGGCGCGGGCCATCCAGCCGGCAAGGACCGGCGCGCTCTCGGTGCGATCCGCCTGCTTGAAGGCGAGGATCAGATTGCGACTTTCGGCATCGTAACGGAACACCGCCCGGGCGCGATCATAGGCCGGCGGCTGGCGCAGACAGGCGCCGCAACGGGCTTCCGGGCCGGCATCGAAGGGAAAAGGCTGACCGCAGCCGAAGCAGCAGGGGGGCGCCAGCCAGGCGAGCTTGCGCCAGCATTCCGGGCAGAGCCCGCCGCCCGGTCCACCACCGGTCAGGATATCGCCGCATTTCAGGCAGCGCGGCGGCAGAATCGCATCCAGCGCGCCGCGAAAGACGCGCCGCATGGAATTGCGCCCAGCTTCCAGCCCCATCCCCCGCATGCGGCGCAGTCTAACGGGTCGCATGGTCGTTCTGTCAACGGGATGCGTTTACCGGGGAGGCACGGCATACTCGCGTCATGACCGATGCATCGAATTCCCCTCGGAATCCCCTTCTCGATCTCGTCCCGGAAGGCGCGCGGGTCTTCGACCGGCGGCTCCTCGCGCGCCGACGCGATCGGGCCGCCATCACTTCCGAGGCGCATGATTTCCTGTTCGCCGAAACGGCCGAACGCCTGCTCGACCGGCTCGACGACGTGACCCGCCAATTCCCCACGGCGCTCGATCTCGGCTGCCGCGATGGATTGGTCGCGCGGCTGTTGCGGGGTCGCGGCGGCATCCGCGATCTGATCCAGGGCGACCTCTCCGGGGCCATGGCGGCGCGTGCCCGCCGGCATGGTCTCGCCGTCCGGCTCGATGAAGAGGCGCTGCCCTTCGCCGGGGAATCCCTCGACCTGGTGCTCGCCAATCTCAGCCTGCATTGGGTGAACGATCTGCCGGGGACGCTGGCGCAGATCCGCCATGCCCTGAAACCGGACGGCCTGTTCCTCGGCGTCATGTTCGGCAGCGGCACGCTCGCGGAGCTTCAGGAATGCCTGATGGAGGCGGAGATCGCCGAAACCGGCGGCGCCAGTCCGCGCGTCTCGCCCTTTGCCGATCTTCGGGATGCCGCCGGGTTGCTGCAGCGCGCCGGCTTTGCTTTGCCGGTTGCCGATGTCGAAACCCTGACGGTGACCTATTCCGACATGCTGCGCCTGATGGCGGATCTGCGCGGCATGGGCGAGACCAATCTGCTGCTCCGCCGGCTGAAAAGGCCGACCCGCCGCACTGTCTTCGCCCGCGCGGCGGCGCTCTATCAGCAGCGCTACGGCCTGGAGGATGGACGGATTGCCGCGCGCTTCCGGCTCTTGTTCATGACCGGCTGGTCGCCGCACGAATCCCAGCAAACGCCCGCGCGGCGCGGCAGCGGCAAGACCAGCCTGGCTGCGGTTTTCGAGAATAAGCGATGAATCGGCGCGCTTGATCGCGAGATCGATCTAAATTCAGTTGCTGGGGGTGCCGCGGGTACTCCCGTCGCTGTTGTGCTCGGTGCTGTCGTTGTGATGCGTGCTGTTGTTGTGATTCGTGGAATCGCTGCCGCGTTCGGTCCTGGTGGAGCCGTCGCTGGTGAAGCCGTTATCGACGACATCGTCGCCGGTTTCATCGTTGCTGGTGGAGTCGATCCCGGACTCGGAGATGACGACGCTGCTGCCTTCCCCGACCGTCTGACCCTGCCCGCCGGTCTTCGGTTTCACGTCCACGCTGCCTTCGGTCACCACGAGATGCGTGTTGCCGCTGATATCCACATCGACGCCGACATTGGTGCCGCGCAGGGTCAGCGTGGCGGTCGGCGTGTCGATGACCGTGTTGCCCTTGGGCATCGATCCGGTCACGTAGCGCAAGGCGCCCGCAGGAATGGAGATCAAGGCTTTGCTCTGGCTGTTGCCGGGCGCGTAGACGAAATCGTCAACCACGACCTTGCTGCTGGAGCCCAGGGTCAGCTTGGAACCGTCGTCGAACCGCACCAGCATCGCGCTGAGTTTCAACGTCTCCAGGGTTTCCTGGTACATAACCGAATCGCCTTTGCGTTTGGGGATGCGCGGCGCGTTCGGCGGTGTGCCATAGGCGCTCAGTACGACGGTTTGCACATCACCCACATTGCCCCCCGTATCCGCGAACGCCGACCAACAGATGGCCAGGGCCGAAGCGGCGGCAAGGGTGGTAACGATCGGGGGGCGCATCACGATATCTCCTTCGGTTCCATGCGGGCGGCTCACCGGCCCAGCGGCGGCATTACGGTCCAGTGATCGGGCTCACAACAGATCCTGGATCATGGCGATCAACGGCCGATCCGCGGGCGGCATTGCGTAATCTCCCAGCCGCGACGGCCGCACCCAGGCAAGCTTCTGGCCTTCCTGCGGCGTCGGAATGCCGTTCCAACGCCGGCAGACGAAGAGCGGCATCAGGAGGTGGAAATTCTCGTAACGATGCGACGCGAAGGTCAAGGGCGCAAGACAACTTTCGGCGACGTCGATGCCAAGTTCTTCCGCGAGCTCGCGAATCAATGCGCCTTCCGGGCTTTCACCGGCTTGGATCTTGCCGCCAGGGAATTCCCAGAGGCCTGCCATCGACTTTCCTTCCGGTCGCTGCGCCAGCAGCACCCGACCATCGGGATCCACCAGCACCACCGCCACCACTGTGAGTATCGGCAGGGCCTGGACCGGTTCGATGGTCGATTTGGCGTTATCCGTCATGGCCTTAGACAGTGATCGAATAGCGCTTGGACCATTGGGCGCGGGTCAGCTTGCGGATGATGACTGGAAGCGAGCCGCCGCGCGCGGGAGATTCCCGCGCTCCGGCGCCGACAATGGTGAAGCCGTTCTTGTCTTGGACCCGGTGCGAGGCATCATTGATGGGCACCGCCGCGGCCCAGATTTCTTCGACCGCAAGGGTCTCGAAGGCGAAGGCCGTCAGCCTGCCGACAGCTTCCGAGGCATAGCCCTGTTTCCAATGGTCTCGGCCGATCCAATAGCCGAATTCGACGCCGGCGCCGGCCTCCGGCGGCTGCAGCCCGATGCAGCCCAGAACCTGACGGTCGGCCTTCCGTTCGATGATGAAGGCGATCTCATCGATCGGAATATGTCGATTGTCCCATTCCCCCCAGCGTTCGATTTGGGCGGCGATGAAGGCTTCCGCCATGCCGAGATCGTAGGGGAAGGGAATCGAGGTGGTGTAGCGCACCACATCCCAGTCATTGACCTGCGCGGCTATGGCCGGCGCGTCGCCTGGTCGCGGTACGCGCAGGGTCAGGCGTTCGGAGCTGAGCTCAACTGCGGTAGTCGGCATTGATTTCGATGTAGCGATGGGTCAGGTCGCAGGTCCAGACCCGTGCCGCGCCGCTGCCCACGCCGACATCGACCTCGATCTTGATATCGCGGCTTTTGATATGCTTGGCGACCGGAGCCTCGTCGTAATTCGCGACCCGCTGGCCCTTGGCGGCGATCAGCACGCCGCCGATCTTGATTGCGAGCCTGTCGCGGTCGGCCTTTTCGCCGGCCTTGCCGACGGCCATCACGATGCGCCCCCAATTGGCGTCTTCGCCGGCGATCGCCGTTTTCACCAAAGGCGAATTGGCGATGGAAAGGCCGATGCGCCGCGCCGCGGCGGCGCTGGCGGCTCCGGTTACGTCGATGGTGACTAGTTTTTCCGCGCCTTCGCCATCCATCACCACCTGGACCGCGAGATCGGTGAGGAGCGAATCCAGAGCCTCGCGGAAGCCCTTCAGCAGCTTGTCGCCGGCGGATTTCGGTTTCGGGTTCGCGGCCTGGCCGGTTGCCGCCAGCAGGAGCGTGTCGCTGGTCGAGGTGTCGCCATCGACGGTGATGCAGTTGAAGGAGCGGTCAGCGCCCTTCTTCAGCAGCGCCTGCAGGATCTCGGCCGGAAGCTTCGCGTCGGTCGCCACGAAGGCGAGCATGGTGGCCATGTCCGGGGCGATCATGCCCGAACCCTTGGCGATGCCGTTGATGGTGACGGTCGTGTCGCCGATCCTGGCCTCGCGCGACGCCACCTTCGGGAAGGTGTCGGTGGTCATGATCGCCGTCGCGGCTTCCGTCCAGGCATCGGCCGTGAGCTCGGCGGCGAGGGCGGAGAGGTTGCCGGTGATCCGCTCCGCCGGCAGCGGCTCGCCGATCACCCCGGTCGAGGCGAGAAACACTTCGCCCGGTCGGCAGCCCAATGTCTTGACGACGCCGGCGACACAGGCATCGGCGGCCTGCTTCCCGAGTTTACCGGTGAAGGCGTTGGCGTTGCCGGCATTGACCAGGATCGCCCGCGCCTTGCCGCCTTTGAGATGTTTGCGGCAAAGATCGACAGGCGCCGAGGATGCCAGCGAACGGGTCAGCACGCCGGCGATGGTCGAACCGGGCGCCAGCTCCATGAGCAGCACGTCTTTGCGGCCGCGATATCTGACGCCGCATTCCCGCGTCGCGAGGCGGACACCCGCGAGAGGCGGCAATGCCGACACATGCGTCGGCGCCAAAGGCGCGATCTTGGTAGCCATGGCGATGCTTTCCCCGCTTCGCCGGTTGTGCCGGCACTCGTCCCGTTACTGGTCGCTGATGGGTGGCCGCTTATTGGCTGCCATCCGGCAACTTATATTCCGGCTTCGAGTAGCTCACACTTCCGCTCGCGATCAGATCCTGCACCAGCTTGTGCGCGGCTTCCTGGCCGAGCACCTGGCGGATCTCATCCCTGCGCTCGGCGAGGGTCGGCGGAATCTGCATCCGCGAATCCTCGATCTTGATCACGTGATAGCCGAACTGGGTCTTTACCGGCGTCTTGCTGACATCGCCCTTCTGCATCTGGAAGGCGGCGTCGGAGAACTCCTTCACCATGGTATCGCGGCTGAACCAGCCGAGTTCGCCGCCATCCTTGCCGCTGGCGGTATCGATGGATTTGGACTTGGCGAGGGCCGCGAAATCGGCGCCGCCCTTGAGCTGGTCGATGATCGCCTTTGCCTCTTCCTCGGTCTTCACCAGGATGTGGGCGGCCTTGATCTCGGGCTGCGGCGGATGCGCCTTCAGATCGGCGTCATAGACGGCCTTTATGGCATCGTCGGTGACGGACTTCTCGATGTAGCGCTGGAAATAGACGTTGCCGATTTCGACCTTCTGGAATTCCGCAACGGCTTTCTTCACCTTATCGTCATTGGCGAGGCCGTCAGCCTGGCCCTTGGCGCGCACCAGTTCGAGGCCGATCAGGCGGTTGAGGAGCTGCGGCAGGATCAAATCGATCTGGGATTGATATTGCGGCGGCAGTTCGGCGGCGGAATTGACCACATCCTGGCGGGTGATCGTCTGGCCGTTGACGGTCGCGAGCACTTCCTTGGGATCGGCCGGCGCCTGCGGTGCGGCGGGCGCCGCTCCCTGGGCACCGTTATCCTGGGCGCTATCGGCGGCAGGGGCCGCATTGTCCGTGGCCGGCGCGGCATTGTCGGTGGCGGGGGCCGCCGAATTGGTGCCGTCGGCCGCAGGCTGGTCCGCTGCCGGCTGATTGGTCGTATCCTGGGCGGAAGCGGTGCCGAAACCGATCGCAAGGCCGGTTACCGAAAGGAAGGCGATGGCGCCTGCGGTCAAAGCGGCGCGAAACGAAACAATGGCCATAATCCGGGGTCTTTCCTGGTTCCGGGGTTCGCTGGATCGGTCGAAATGGACCGTCCCTGAGCCCATCGGCGTCCGAAATCGGCCTTGGGCGGGCGGCATCATGCCCAAGCGCCCCCTGGGTTACAAGCGGAAAGCCGGCCGGGACACGCGCAAAATCATGAGATTTCCGTGACTTCGCTCGACGTTGACAGGGCCATACCGGCAACTTATCTCTTGCCCAGCTAAACGGCGGAAATTTCGAAGGTTTCTGAATATGTTCGCGGCGCTGGCAAAGCGGGTCTTCGGGTCCGCCAACGACCGTTTCATCAAGGCATTGCACGCGACGGTC
>DASYDA010000230.1:0-2010 GCA_036499865.1 Dongiaceae bacterium
CGGCAGTCATGTCTGCAAGGCGCTGAGCCGCGCCGGCATGCTGCCGGTCACCCTGGACAATCTCAACACCGGCCATCGCTGGGCGGTACAATGGGGCCCGCTCGAAGAGGGTGACGTCCGCGATGCCGGCTTCGTCGAAGCTGCGATCACACGCCACAAGGCGAAGGCCGTGCTGCATTTCGCGGCCCTGTCCCTGGTCGGAGAGTCGGCACAACGACCCACCGACTACTACGATGTCAACGTAGGTGGTGCGCTGTCGCTGGTGCGTGCCATGCAGAAGACCGGCCTGCGCCGGCTGGTCTTCTCTTCGACCTGCGCGGTTTACGGCATGCCCGAGAAGCTGCCCATGGTGGAGGACCTGCCGCGCGAGCCGGTCAATGTGTATGGCCGCACCAAACTGGCCGCGGAAAATCTCTATTCGGACATCGCCCGGACGGGTACGCTGGACGTGGCGCTGTTGCGCTACTTCAACGCTGCCGGCGCCGATTCCGAGGGCGAGATCGGCGAGGCACACGACCCTGAATCCCATCTCATTCCGCTCGCCATTCGCGCCGCTTTGAAGCAGGGCACACCGCTCAACGTCTTCGGCACCGACTATCCGACGCCGGACGGCACCTGTCTGCGTGACTATGTGCATGTGGAGGACCTCGCCGCCGCGCATCTGAAGGCACTGGACTTCCTCGCGGCGAAACCGGGATGCCATGCCTTCAATCTCGGTTCCGGCAAAGGTGTCTCGGTCCGTGAAGTCCTGCGCTCGGTGGAACGCCAAGCCGGAAAGCCGGTGCCCATTATCGAGGCCGCCCCGCGCGTCGGCGATCCGGCGGCCCTCTATGCCTCCCCGGCGCGCGCTATCCGCGAACTCGGCTGGAAGACGGTGGCTTCGGATATCGATACCATAGTCGGTTCCGCCTTGCGCTGGCACCGCCAACACGACAATCTGGGCTGATTGCAATTTTATGTCATCGAGTGCCGCTCCCATCGAGCGGCGCTCGATAAATCCGAGCCCTCATGAATGCTCAGAACCCATCGCACGGCGCCGGCTCGGGCATGACCCGGACGCGCCACGCCGAACTCGTGGTCATCCTCGCCGCCTTGTCGGTGATCGGCTCCCTCTCCATCGACATGTACCTCCCGGCCTTGCCCACGATCGCCGCCGATTTCAGCGTGCCGGGATCCGATGCCCAGTTCACGCTTTCTACCTTTTTCCTGGGATTCGCCATCGGCCAAGCCTTCTGCGGCCCGCTCAGCGATCGGTTCGGCCGCAAACCGCCGCTTTATGTCAGCCTTGCGATCTATACGCTGGCGTCGCTCGGCTGTGCGCTCGCGCCCTCGATCGAAAGCCTCGCCGCCCTGCGCTTCCTGCAGGCGATCGGCGGTTGCTCCGGGGCGGTGATCTCCCGCGCCATCGTTCGCGACCTCTTCACCGGCCCCGATGCGATCCGGGTGTTCTCGCGGATCATGCTGGTTTTCGGATTGGGGCCAATCCTCGCGCCAACCATCGGCGGATATCTGCTGCTCTGGTGGGGATGGCGCGCGATCTTCTTCCTGCTGACCGGGGCCGGCGCGCTGATCCTGCTGCTGATGATCCTGCGTCTGCCGGAAACCCATGACCGCAGCCAGGCCCGCTCCTTGCATTTGGGCTCAGTCCTCACCGCTTATTGGCGCATTCTCACCCACCGCACTTTTCTCGGCCATGCGCTCTGCGGCAGCATGATGATGTCCGGCATCTTCGCCTATGTCGCGGGATCGCCCTTCGTGCTGATCGAACTCTTCCATGTGCCGAGCGAGCATTTCGGCTGGTTCTTCGGCGGCAATGCCGTGGGATTCATCCTGGCTTCGCAGATCAACATCCGCCTGCAGCGGAAGCACCCGGCGGAACGCGTATTGCTCGCGGCACTTCTATTCCAGGCCTTCTGGGGTCTCGTTCTCGCTTTCGCGGGTTTCACCGGCGTCGGCGGTCTCTGGGGCATAGCGATCCCGCTTTTCTTCTGCGTGGCGAGCCTCGGCTTC
>DASYDA010000231.1:0-3896 GCA_036499865.1 Dongiaceae bacterium
GCCGCCTGGTCGGCGGCCTTCTCATCGCCACGGCCCATCAGCCGCGAAGCCGCCAAAGCCGCCGCTTCGGTGACACGAACCACTTCAAGGGCCAGGTTGCGATCCATCATCCTTACCTTCCATTACGCCGTATCGCGCCGCACATGCGGCGGCAATCATAGGGGGCTTTTCAAGACAACATTTCGATTGAGAGCACATGCGGCGGCTCGAGAACGGAATTGATTCCGCCCAAGCGCGCAATGACGCGAGAAACCTGCGCCTGGCTGGTTTCATGCGTGGTCAGCACCACCGGGACCGCCTCGCCCGGCGACCTGGCCCGCTGGATCATGGTCTCCATCGAGACACTTTCGTCGCGCATCACCGCAGCGATCTCCGCGATGACGCCCGGGCGATCGACCACCATCAGCCGCAGATAGAAGGCGCCGATATGGCTGCCTTCCGGCGCGGCGGGAATCCGTTTCAACGTATCGGCAGGCGCCGAGAAAGCCGGCAAAATGCGGCCGCGCGCCAGATCCATGAGGTCGCTCACCACGGCGGAAGCCGTCGGCCCTTGGCCTGCCCCCCGCCCGATCGCCAGATTCTGGCCGACAAAATTACCGTGGGTGACGACAGCGTTATAGACTCCATCCACTTTGGCGATCAGCGCATTCTGCGGAACCATGCAGGCATGAACGCGCTGCTCGATGCCGCGTTCCGTCAGACGCGAAAGACCCAGCAATTTAATGCGGTAGCCGAGCTCATCCGCATAGGCGATATCCATCGCCGAGACATTGCGAATTCCGGAAATGCGAATCCCGGGGAAATCCACTTCGCAGCCGAAGGCGACGGCGGTGAGAATCGAGAGCTTATGCGCCGCATCGATGCCATCGACATCGAAGCTGGGATCGGCCTCCGCATAACCAAGCTTCTGCGCCTCGGCGAGAACGTCGGCGAATTCACGGCCGGTCTCTCGCATCTGGGTCAGGATGTAATTGCAGGTTCCGTTCAGGATTCCATAGACGTGGTCGATCTTATTGGCGGCGAGCCCCTCGCGCATCGATTTGATGACGGGAATTCCACCGGCCACCGCTGCTTCGTAAGCCAGGCCCAATCCGGCCCTCTCGGCCTTGCGGGCCAGTTCGGTGCCGTGCGCCGCCAGCAGCGCCTTGTTCGCCGTGACGACATGGCGGCCATTGGCGATCGCGGCTTCGATGAGAGCCTTCGCCGGCCCGTCCGCGCCGCCGATCACCTCGACGACGACATCGACCTTGGGATGCGTCGCGAGGGCGACCGGATCGTCGCACCAATCGAAGCGCGATAGATCGACGTCCCGCTTCCGGTTCCGGTCGCGCGCGGAAACCGCGGTGACCTCGATCGGCCAGGGACAATGTTGCAGCAAGACATCGCGATTCTCGTCGATCAGGCGCACCACGCCGATACCGACCGTGCCCAAACCCGCGATGCCGACGCGCAAAGCGCGTCCCGACCCGTTTTCAACCGCCATAGGAGCTATTTCGAGATGTTTCAGTCGAGATGTTTCAATTCTGGGACAAATACACTTCGGCCCGCCGGTTGCCAGCTTCGCCGGCCGGAGTGCTTTCTGTGTAAAGCGTCTGGCCATCGCCGGCAGCCGCAACCTGGACCAGGATCGGCTGGACCCCCAGGCCGACCAAAGCGCGGGCAACCGCGGTCGCCCGCGCCAGGGAGACGTTGCGATTTACCGCCTCCTGGCGTTGCGGATCAAGATTACCGGTCCGCTGGCTGGCATGTCCGATGATCCGCAGGACGCCGCCTTGAAGGCGCTGCAGTTCCGCCACCTGCCGCAAGACATCGCGATCCGCCTCGTTGAGACCGGAGGAGCCATCGCCAAAGTAAACCAGTCCCACGGCCTGGCCCACGCCCGCAACCGAGGTGGCGGGCATTGCAGGCGGCGGCGGCGCCGCGGACACCGGTGCCAGGGGTGGCGGAAGCATGGCCGCGGAGGTGGGTTGGATGCCGAGCGCGGAATAGTCGACCGAAATGGACGTGTCCGGAGCCACAGCCGGAGCGGCCGTCGGCTGGGCGGGGGCCGCTTGCACCGGAGCCGGACTCGGCTGCTCGGTGATCGCGGAAGGCGCCGCCGCGACTTGCGTCGTCGTGGTCTGCGTCGTTGCGCCTTGTGTCGCTGCGCCCTGCCCGGTCGCTGCCGGCGTGCCCGCATCGCGCGAAAGCGAACCGGGCACTAGGTATAGCGGCCCCTTGGGCTCGAACGGCGTCGATCCCGGCTGCGGCGTTCCGGTCAAGGCGGCGACCTCGGTTGGAGCCGGCGCAGGCGCTGCCTCGGGTGCCGGCGCGGGGGTCGCTGGAGTTTCCGTCGCCGGCGCTGCAGCCACCGGAGCGGGCGCCGGGGGCGCCTCGGCGGCGGGAGCCGGTTCTGCCGGCGCAGGTTCTGTTGCTTGCGCGGTTTCAGGCTGGTTTTCCGGTGCCGGCGCTTCCGGACGCGCCGCCTGCTCATCGGGCATGGTCAGCGTCTCATCGGTGTGCTGGGCATTGGTGGTGTCGCTGCCCAGCCCCTGCTGGGTCTGGTCGAGATTGACGATGCCGGGCTTCGGCGCCTCAGTGGGCACGCTGTTAATGTCCGGAATCTTCGCTTCCTGCTCTGAGCCGGGAGCCTGAACGACCTCACCCTCCCCGGGTTCCGGAGCCGCCTTGCTTTGCTGGGTCTTGTCGGCCGGGGTGGACTGAGGGGCCGGCGTGCTGTCGTCGCTGAACCAGCTGCAGCCAGCGACGGTTAGAATCGCCGCCACCGAAAGCCCTAGAGCCAAACGGCGGCGATGTGTCGGATTGCGGCCAATGGCGGCGATTCCATCCCGCACACCCGTTTCAATGGCCACCATGGACTTCCGAACATCAATCATCGCTTTGGATCTCCCCGTCGCTCCTGCCGCCAGCCGCGCACCATCCGGGCGCCGAGCACGGAACTCGTCCATTCTGGCGGCATTCATTCTTAACTCGTTCTATTATAAGAAACAATTGGCGTTATGCCTTTCCGGCACGGTTCTGGCGGGCATTTGCATCATCCGATATATCATCTTATCTCATTGGTAGTTCTCAGGAACCGGACTGGAAAGCCCCATGGCCGACGCCAACAACAAAGAAAAAACGTCTCCAAATTCCCCCAATCACGCTGGCAGCCATGCCGGCGAGCCGTTGGAACTGGCCCAGGCCATGTCGGGAATCGCGGAACAGTCCCAGCGCCTGGTGAGCGAATTCCTGGCCCGAAATCAGGAAACCCTGGAGGCCGGTCCGGATCCCCTCAATGTGGGGCGGGCGTTCTACGAGATGACCACAAGGCTGATGGCCGATCCGCAAAAGCTGATCCAGGCGCAGATGTCGCTTTGGCAGGATTACATGAACCTGTGGCAAAGCGCCGCGCGCCGCATGATGGGCCAGGAATCGGACCCGGTGATCGCGCCGACCAAGGATGACCGCCGCTTCAAGGATGCCGCCTGGCAAGACAACCAGCTTTTCGACTTCATCAAGCAATCCTATCTGCTCACCGCCCGCTGGATGCAGAATACGGTCGATCACGTGGATGGCCTCGATGCCAAGACCGCCGGCAAGGTCGACTTTTATACGCGGCAATTCGTCGATGCCATGGCGCCCAGCAATTTCGTGATGACCAATCCCGAGGTGTTGCGGGCGACCATCGAGAGCCGCGGTGAGAACCTGGTGAAGGGCCTGCAGAATCTGCTGAACGACCTCGAGCGCGGCAAGGGCAAGCTCTCGATCAGCATGACCGATTACGAGGCCTTCGAGGTCGGCAAGAACATCGCAGTCACGCCCGGCAAGGTCGTCTATCAGAACGATCTCATCCAGTTGATCCAGTACACCCCAAGCACCCAGAAGGTGGCGAAGCGCCCGCTGCTGGTCATCCC
>DASYDA010000232.1:0-6158 GCA_036499865.1 Dongiaceae bacterium
CGGGCGAAGGTGGAATCCAGCCCCATCACCTCGCCGGTCGATTTCATCTCCGGCCCCAGGATGATGTCGACACCGGGGAAGCGCGCGAAGGGGAAGACCGCTTCCTTGACCGCCACATGATGCCGCTTGCTGGCATCGAGCTTGAAATCGGCGAGCTTCTCGCCGGCCATCACTCGCGCGGCGATCTTGGCGATGGCAAGCCCGGTCGCCTTGGCGACGAAGGGCACGGTGCGGCTGGCGCGGGGATTGACCTCGAGCACATAGATCTCATCGCCCTTGATGGCGAACTGGATGTTCATCAGCCCGACCACGTTCAGGCCCAAAGCCAGTTCCGCCGCCTGGCGGCGCAATTCGGCGATCACCTGGAGGCTCAGGGTATGCGGCGGCAAAGCGCAGGCGGAGTCGCCGGAATGGATGCCTGCTTCCTCGATATGTTCCATGATGCCGGCGACGAAGACATCCTTGCCGTCGCAGAGCGCGTCGACATCGACCTCGATCGCGTCGTCAAGATAGGAATCGATCAGCACCGGATTGTCGCCCGAGACCAGCACGGCGCGGCGGATATAGCGGCGAAGCTGATCCGGCTCATGCACGATCTCCATCGCCCGGCCGCCCAGCACATAGGAGGGACGGATCACCACCGGATAGCCGATCTCGCGCGCGATGCGTTCCGCTTCCTCGGCGGAACGCGCGATGCCGTTGGCCGGCTGGCGCAGGCGGAGATCGCGGAGCAGAAGCTGGAAGCGCTCGCGATCCTCGGCGAGATCGATCGCGTCAGGCGAGGTGCCGAGAATCGGAATCTCCGCCTTCTCCAAGGCTGCCGCGAGCTTCAGCGGCGTCTGCCCGCCGAACTGCACGATGCAGCCGAGCAGGATGCCCTTGCGTTGCTCGACCCGCGCCAGCTCGATCACGTCCTCGGCGGTCAGCGGCTCGAAATAGAGACGGTCCGAGGTGTCGTAATCGGTGGAGACCGTCTCCGGGTTGCAGTTGACCATGATGGTCTCGATGCCGGCCTCTTTCAGCGCATAGGCGGCATGGACGCAGCAATAGTCGAATTCGATGCCCTGGCCGATCCGGTTGGGGCCGCCGCCGAGGATGATCACCTTGCGCCGGTCGCTGGGATCGGCCTCGCATTCCGGCGTGTCCGCGTTCTCGCCTTCGTAGCAGGAATACATATAAGGCGTCGCCGAGGCGAATTCGGCGGCACAGGTATCGATGCGCTTATAGACCGGCTTCACCTTGAGTTCATGCCGCAAGGCGAAGACCACTTCGGCTGTGGTGCCCGTGAGTTCCGCCAGGCGCGCATCGGAGAAACCCTTGCGCTTCAGGCGCAGCAGGGCCTCGCGGGTCTTCGGCAGGCCATGGGTGCGGATCTGCGCCTCGGTCTCGACGATGGCCGCGATCTGCCGGATGAACCAGGGATCGAATTTCGAAGCTTCGAAGATCTCTTCGACGCTAAGGCCGCGCCGCAAGGCCTCGGCGATCACCAGCAACCGGTCCGGCGTCGCTTTCCTGAGCGCCGCGAGGATCGAATCCTTGTCCTCGGCTTCCAGGGTGACTTCATTGAAGCCGGTCAGGCCGGTCTCCATCGAGCGCAGGGCCTTCTGCACCGATTCCTGGAAGCTGCGGCCGATCGACATCGCCTCGCCGACCGACTTCATGGAGGTGGAGAGGATGGGCTCCGCGCCCGGGAATTTCTCGAAGGTGAAGCGCGGCATCTTGGTGACGACGTAATCGATGGTCGGCTCGAAGGAGGCCGGCGTCACCTTGGTGATGTCGTTGGCAAGCTCGTCCAGCGTGTAGCCGACGGCGAGCTTGGCCGCGACCTTGGCGATCGGAAAACCGGTCGCCTTCGACGCCAAGGCCGAGGAGCGCGAAACGCGCGGATTCATCTCGATGACGATCAGGCGCCCGGTTTCCGGACTGACGGCGAACTGCACGTTGGAACCACCGGTATCGACCCCGATCTCGCGCAACACCGCGATCGAGGCGTTGCGCATGATCTGATATTCCTTGTCCGTCAGCGTCAGCGCCGGGGCGACGGTGATGGAATCGCCGGTATGGACGCCCATCGGATCGACGTTCTCGATCGAGCAGATGATGATGCAATTGTCCGCCTTGTCGCGGACCACTTCCATCTCGAATTCCTTCCAGCCGAGCACGGATTCCTCGACCAGCACCTCGCCCACCGGCGAGGCCTTCAACCCGCCGGTGACGATCTTGATGAACTCCTCGCGATCGTTGGCGATGCCGCCGCCGGTGCCACCCATGGTGAAACTCGGGCGGATGATCGCCGGAAGGCCGACCATCTCCAGCGTCTTCAGCGCTTCGTCGAGGGAACTGACCAGCGCGCCCTTGGCGCTTTCGAGGCCGATACGGTCCATCGCCTGGCGGAATTGCTGCCGGTCCTCGGCCATGTCGATGGCGCGCGCATTGGCGCCGATCAGCTCGATGCCGAGTTCCTTCAGCTTGCCGGATTTCTCCAGCGCCATCGCGGTGTTGAGCGCGGTCTGGCCGCCCATGGTGGGCAGCACGGCATCGGGGCGCTCCTTCTCGAGGATCTTGGCCACAACTTCCGGCGTGATCGGCTCGACATAGGTCGCATCCGCCAGATTGGGATCGGTCATGATGGTGGCGGGATTGGAGTTCACCAGGATGACGCGATAGCCCTCCTGCTTCAGCGCCTTGCAGGCCTGCGCGCCGGAATAGTCGAACTCGCAGGCCTGGCCGATGACGATCGGTCCGGCGCCGATGATGAGGATGGATTTGATGTCGGTACGTTTCGGCATTCTCTGGTCGTCTCGATCTCTATCAGGTGGCCGCGTGTTTAGAATACCGGCAACGCGTGAAGCGCCGCCGGTTTATGGAATCTTGCCGTCTCATCGCAGGGCGATCAGATCGGCGTCGTCGGAAAGCATGTAGATGGTCTTGTTGGCGACCACCGGCGGCAGATGCGAGCGGTCGGGCAGCTCCTGCTTGCCCAAAACCTTGCCGGTATAGGGCGAGAGCGCCACGGCGACGCCGTTCGAACCGGTGATCAGCAACCGATCGGCCACCAGGACCGGACCCGACCAATAGATCGGGTCCTCTTTGTTCGCCATATCCTCGAAAGGCGGCAGCGATTGCAGCCATTTGATCCGGCCGTCACCGCGGGTCAGGCAGATGACCTCGCTGTTGCTGGTGAGGACATAGAGGAAATCGCCGGCGACCCAGGGCTCCTGCGTGCCGCCGAGACCATTGTCCCAGATGCGGCCGCCGCGATGGAGATCGATCGCCGCCATCACGCCGCCATTGCCGATCGCGATCGCCCGGTCCCGGTCGATGACCGGACGTCCGCGGATATCGGTCAAGGCGGCGATGGCATTGCCGCCGGTGCGGCCGGCGAGATTGTCGCTCCAGAGGCTACGCCCGGTGACCACGTCGAAGGCGAGCAGATCGCCCGAAGTATAGGCCGCGACCACCACGTCGCCGAGCACGGCCGGCGTGGCGCCGCCGAGGAAACCGGCGGCTTCCTCGACGCCGGTATTCGACCAGAGCCGGCGCCCGTCATCGGTCGCGTAGACCACGAGCTGGTTGTCGATGGTGACGGTGAACAGCCGCCCGTCGCTGACCGCCGGAGGTGCGCGCATCGGCGAGGGCGCATCGACTTCCCAGACCTTCTTGCCGGATTTCTCGTCCAGCGCCAGCACCTTGGCGAAGGGCGTCGTCACGAACACCTTGCCGTCGGCCACCGCGATGCCGCCGCCGAAGAGATCGTCGTCATCGGTGTCGGGCGTCAGATCGTTTTCCCAGATGCGCTTGCCGGTCTCGGCGTCGAAGGCGCGGACCAGGCTCTCGGAATCCAGCGTGAACACCTTGCCGTCGGCGACGATGGGCTCCGCCAGCAGCCGGTTCTCGTCATCGGCGGCGCTGCCGATACTGGCGCTCCAGATCTGCTTCAGCATCCCGTCGCCTGCCGCCAGATGGTACATGGCATGGGCCTGGTTGCCGCCCGCCTGGACCCAGTCCTTGTTGACATAGGGCCGCGGCAGCCGGACCGGCGTCTCGGCCAGGCTGGGATCGGCGGTGAGATCCTTGTTAAGCTGCAGCACGGAAACGCGCTCGCCGGGCAGCGGTATCTTTTCGCCGGAGCAGCCCGACAGCCCGGCAAACAAAAGCAGCGCCGCCGCAATGCCGCCCGCCCAGTTCCCAGTTGCCCTCTGCAACACAGCTTCAGTCCTGCAATCGCGAGAGCATGACATCGGCCCGCGTCTGGACGTCCTGCGGAGCGGATGGCAGCGAACTCAACTGTTTGAGCTGGGTATAGATGTCTTTCGCCTTCTTGCGGTCGCCGGCGGCGAGAGCCGCCTGGCCTTGGACGTCCAGCGCCGAGAACCGGTAGGGCTGATTGTCGCCGGTCAAGGGCTCGACCAGCTTCGCGGCATCGGCCGGTTTGCCGAGATCCAGCATCGTCATCGCCGCCAGGATCGTGGCCATGTCCCGGAGCGCCTTATCGACTCCGCCATCGGAAGAGATCGCGGTGAAGATCTGCTCGGCCTTGGCCTTGTCGCCGGCCTTCAGCGCCACGTTGGCCTGCTGGAAACGGGCGAGCGTACCGAAACCGCCGCCTTGGGCCGCCAAATCGTCGAACTGCGTGGCGGCGGCCTTGGGATCGTGATCGGCGGCCTGCATGGCCTTGAGATAGGCCGTGCCGGCGGTTTCCATCCGATGCTGGCTGTAAGTCCGCCAGCCGGATATCGCGGCCGTTGCCGCCACCACCAGGAGGACCGCGCCGAAGATGTAATTCTGGTATTTCTTCCAGAAAACGAGCGCCTTGTCGCGCCTCAGATCCTCTTCAACTTCCTGAAAGATGTCAGCCACTTAGTACCCCTGAACAGGCGGAGCGACCGACATCGAGTCTGTGGGCCGGTCGAAATCGGGCCGTAACATAGCGACTTGGATTGCCCAGTGCAAACAAACCGCAATGGCTGGATTATCGTCGGTTTACGGCCGGAAATTTAGCTTCCCAACGCCCTCGACAGCCGCTGGAACGGTTCTTGCTTTCCTTACCGCCAGACGGGTGAAGGGAATTTCGATGCTGACCTTGAAACAGGGCATGAACCTGGTCCTCCTGGCCGGGCTGGCGCTGCCTGCGGGCGGTTGCGCCGCCGCGGCCGTGCTGCCGCCGGTGGCCATCGCGGCCGGCGTTGAGGGCATGTCGCTCAATCAGACGGGCAAGACCGGTTCCGACCACCTGGCCTCGCTGGTGACCGGCGAGGATTGCTCGATCCTGCGCTACACCCACACCGGCAAATATTGCCTCACCGATGCCGAAGTGGCCGCTCAGGAAGCTGCCTTGCACAAACCTTACTTCGGCACCTGTTACCGGCTGCGCAGCGGCGTCACCTGCTACGACCAGCCCGACCCGACCCATAGCTCCGAGACCAATGTCTACCAGCCCTAATTTCGTAGCCTGGTCGCGCGGCTTCGGGCTGGACGGAAGCCGGCGGTTGAGGCAATGATTCTGTCATGAAGCGCGACTGACGGCGATTCGCCTGCACCGGGCGGGAGGCTTATGACTCAGTTACTCCTTCTCTCCGAATATCGGCGCGAGGGCCGCGCCGTATTCTTCGACCGGGAAGACCTCAATTATCTGCTGGGCGCCTATAGCCGCCAGGTTTCACGCGGTCTCTGGCGCGATTACGCGATCGACCATCGCTCCAACATGGCGATCTTCTCGATCTTCCGCCGCAGCCAGGAACAACCGGTCTTCACCGTCACCAAGGTGATGCTGCGCGGCGAGAAGGAAGCGAACTACATCCTCTCCAGCCGCAACCGGCAGATCAAATCCAGCCGCAAGCTCGCGAAGGTCATCGACGTGCTGCACCGGCAGCTCACCGTCATTGAGAGCTGACCAACGTTTCCTCCGTGCCTAGAGCATGATCGGGTCAAATTGAACCGTTCTGTTCGCCAGCAGCGCGTCCGTCCGCTAGGAAGAGTGCGAAGAGCGTAGCAGAGCTACGCTCGAGTGCTCTGACGCCGCGGCGGGCCGCTGATGGCGAACCCTTCGGGCTGGGGTGCTTTTCCGCGAGGCCGTCGTCAGCCGCCTTGTCCGTAGCCCCGCTACGGCCTGCGGCGCCTTCCTAGTCCTCGCGGAAAATCGCCCCGGCAGAACGGTT
>DASYDA010000233.1:0-8213 GCA_036499865.1 Dongiaceae bacterium
TCCCGAGATCATCCGGGGTGTCCGCGTGACCCTGAGTTATCCAGGCGCGGTGTTGCAGGGCTCCCTTATCGGTTTGATGATCGGCACCATTCCCGGTATCGGCTCGAGCGTCTCCAACCTGGTCGCCTATGGCGCGGCGAAGCGCTGGTCGAAGGAGAAGGAGAAATTCGGCAAGGGCCATCCGGTCGGAATCATCGCTTCCGAAGCCTCCGACAATGCGCTTGCCGGCGGCAGCCTGATCCCGACCTTGACATTGGGCATTCCCGGGAACGCCACATCGGCGGTGATGCTCGCGGCGCTCTATCTCTATGGCATTCAGCCCGGGCCGCAATTCATGACCAGCCATCCCGGAGAGGCCTATGGCGTGCTGCTCGCCGCCATGGGATCCAGCATCCTGATCCTTCCGCTCGGTATCATCCTGTCAGCGCCGCTGGTCTACTTCACGAAAATCAGGATGGAGATCCTGGTGCCGGTCACGATCTTCATCTCGGTGATCGGCGCTTTCGCGACGAACGCTTCGATGTTCGATGTCAGCGTGGCGCTGGCCTTCGGCCTCCTGACGCTGCTATTGCGGATTTTCAACTACCCGATCATCCCTTTGTTCCTCGGCCTGATCCTCGGGCCGCTCGCAGAGAACAACTTCGTCCGTTCCCTCGCCCTCTCCCGCTACGATTTCAAGATTTTCTGGCAATCGACGCCATCGAAGGCTCTGCTCGCGCTCCTGGCCATCCTTTTGATCAGCGGGATCGTGCGGAACATCCGCGGTCGCAACGGAAGCGAAACTCGGGATCTCCTTGAAGGACTTCCGGTGGAACGGGATTGATTTCTCCCCAAACGAAAGACTGAACACCATGACTGGAACTCTGCGTACGAGCAAATTGACTGAGTTGGTAGCGGAATACAGCCGCGCCACGAGCTTCGAGAAGTTGCCTGACAGCGTCGTCGATACGGCGAAACGCGTGATTCTGGATACGCTCGGTTGCATGGTCCTGGGAAGCACGATATCCAGCGCCCAGATCCTGGGCGGATATGTGAAGTCCCTGGCAGGCGTACCGCAATCTACGGTGATCGGCGCCGGCTTCAAGGCGCCGGCGGCGTTCGCCGCGCTGACCAACGGCACAGCTTCCCACGCCGACGAGATGGACGCTTCGCATATCAGTTGGGGACATCCGGCCGGCATCGCGATCGGCCTCGGCCTGGCGCTCTGCGAAGCCCAGGGCCTTGGTGGCAAGGACTTCATCAACGCTGCGACCCTGATGCACGATATCGGCGCCCGCCTGGTCGATGCGGCCGGCGGCCGGCAGGCGATCCTGGAGACCAATCACAGCCATAGCAGCGTGCTTTACGCGGTGGGATCCGCCGCCGCCTCCGGCAAGCTGCTGCGGCTCGACCAGATGCAGATGCAATACGCCCTGGCGCTGGCTTCAATGCAGATCTATGCGCCCGCGGCCTTCATGGACGAGCGCAACCACATGACCAAGGCGATGACCCACGGCCAGTCCGCCTATGCGGGCGTCACCGCCGCGCTCCTCGCCAGCCGCGGCTTCGAGGGGAATGAGCGGATCTACGAATCCGAGCACGGCTTGATGGACTTCTGGTCCAACAAGAAGAGCGACCCGTCCAAATGCATCGTCGATCTCGGCAAGTATTACAGCATCACCGACACCGGCTTCAAATACTACTCGGCCGGCTATCCGATCCACGCCCCGCTCCATGGCGCGCTTCAGATTCTACGCGACAACAAACTCTCCCATAACGACGTCGCCAGCATCCGGATCGGCATGGGCACCCACAGCGCCGATATCGTCGACAATCGGGAAAACGCCAGCATCAGTGTGCAGGCCATGGTCAGCCTCGGCATGGTGCTCGGCAGCTTGACCTACGACGACGCCCACAACGAGGCGGCTCTGGCGCGGCCGGAAGTGCGCCGGCTCCGCGAGATCGTCACCATCTTCCGCGACCCGGAACTGGATGCGAAATCGAAGAGCACACGCGCCGCGTGGGTGGAGATCAAGACCAAGGACGGCAAGACCTATCGCGCGCCGGAACAACTTCCGCCCGGTCACTGGGAACGCGGCGGCATGCCCTGGGCGGATGCCGAGGCGAAGTTCTCGCTGCTGGTCGAGCGCCGGCTCGGCGTGGAGACAAGCAAGAAGATCATCGCCTTGGTTCATCGGCTCGAAAAACTTGAGAATCTCGGCGAGTTGGGAAATCTGCTGGCCGGCCCGAGCGCCGCGGTGCCGGACGGCCACCACTGAAGCAAGACAATAGGTGTCGCCGGGATCGAGATCGGTCCCGGCGACGCCTTCCCTATCTCTCCACCATGCTGCGCATTTTCAGTGCCGCTGATTCGGCGCTCGTGAGAACACGCTTGGCCAGGGCCGCCGGCAGATTGTCTCGGGCGGCCGCCATCGAAAACTGACCGAAGACGATCACGTCGAATTCCTTCGCTCCCGCAGCAGCCTCTGCGATCAGACGATCATGCTCGGATATGTCGCCACGGGAAATAGCCTCCTTGGCTCCGGGAACCACCATCCAGTCGATCTGCCGTTGAACCGACGCGGCCTTCGCGGCGGCTTTGATGTTCGCAAGAACGACGGGAGCTGAACGCTGTGCCGTGCACATGAGCAGGATTTTCTCGCCCATGCCGACCGCGCGTTCGGCAACGGCCTCGTCGGATTTCAGCACCGGAATAGTGGCCTGCCGCCGCGCCTCTTCCACCGCCGGACCGAAAGTAGAGCCGGTGAACAGGACGCCATCGGCTTCGCTCAACTCACAATGACGAAGAAGACTCGTGAGCCGCGGCATGATCGAGGGCGGAATGTCTCCATCCTCACCGACATCGGCGTAGAGCGACTCATCCAGGATATTGAACGTCCGCGCTTCCGGCCAGGCGGTGCGGAATGACTTCTCGATCGGCGCCATCGAGTGAAAATAAGCATGCAGAAGGATGATACGCTTTCTCGTCGGCACTTGCCGATCTCCTATCTAAGATGTTCCAGGATTCCGCAAATGTCAGGCTGCTTCTCCAAGCCCTGCACCAGATCGGCGACGCGGGACGCACGGCTCTCCTCCAGCCTATCGCGCACGCAACCGAAAAACTTAGCGGCGATCCGGTCAGGATGAAGCGGCTGCCCCACCCATCCCGAGAGTTCCCGCGTGGTCTTCGCGAACTTCTTGCCGTTTTTGAGCGTGACCTGCACTTCCGTGTACATCGTGTCCATGTCGGCGGGAATATTTCGGTCAACGACCAGTTCGACCCGCGACAACAGATCTTCGACATCCGGCGCGAAGCGTCGCGCATCCGTGAAACTTCCGATCGTGACCTCGCCATCGAGCAGAGCCAGCGCGGTCACATATTGAACGCTGAACTTTCCATCGAGCCCACTCTCCGGCTTCGGCCGGCTGACGTGACTCCAATCCGGGAAAACGATCGTGACATGCTTGATGTCGGCAGCGGCGATGCCGGATTCGGCACGCAAGGCAAGCGCCGCATCGATCGAGCGATGGGTGGCGTAACTGCTCGGATATTTCTTGAAGCCAACGCCGGGCGAGACCATGCGGTATGGATCGCCGAACCCTTCCGTCAGCAGTTCCGGCTTGTTGTCGGTACCGGTGAACGCGTCGAGCAGCCCGTCGGGACCGAAGATATCGTCGGTCGCGGTCCAGCCCATGCTGGCCAGGACCGCGCATTCGACGCCACTGCGTGCGGCTTGGCCGGAATGAGAGGACTTGGTCATGGTGCCGGTGTTCACCGAGAGGCCCCCGGCCCGGGATCCCGCCAAGCCGAAGGCCATGAGCAGCTGATGACGGTTCAAGCCGAGCAGTTTGGCGACCGCGGCGGTGGCGCCCATGATGCCGGTGACACCCGGCTTGTGAAAACCTTTGCCGATGCCCCAACCGGTCGCCGCCAGCCGGATGCGCCCCTGCACTTCGAAGGCGGTGACGATGGCTTCGATCACCTGGCGCCCCGAAAACTTATGCTTTTCAGCCACCGCAAGGATCGCCGGAAGCGTGGGCGACGTCGGATGGTTCATCGGATACCAGGTGTTGTCGAAGTCGAGCGCGTGATTCAGCGTGCCGTTCACGAAAGCCGCCATGGACATGGATGTCTTGAATCCACCGGTGATGACCGTGGATTCCGGTGCTCCGCCCATATCTTGCGCATATTGCTTGGCGATGCGACCAATGCCCGAAGGCTCGTCGGCTCCGGCGACCGTCACACCCAGGCCGTCCAGCATGACCTGCTTCGACACCTCGATCGCCGCGGGCGGCAGGTCCTCATATCGGATTTTCAGGATGCAATCCACGAAGTGTCCGGTCTGAGTTTCCCCTGTCGCGGGTCTCTTGCCTGTCATCGTCAGCTTTCAATATTTAGAAGATTCTCCAGGCGCGACGGATGCGCCGAATCGCGGGAGGAGAATCAGGTTGCGCTGGCGGCCTTCGCTTCCGCGCGCTTGAGCTTGCGCCTTTCGATGAGGCCCGCGACGCGCGGGCCCAAAAGCAGGCATACCGCGAGGACCATCAAGGTCGCAGCTATCGGCCGCGTGAAGAATACCGTCAAATCGCCCTGGGAGATCGCCGCGGCGCGGCGGAACTGCTGCTCCGCCATCGGGCCGACGATCAAGCCGACGATCGTCGGCGCCAGGGGAATATCGAAGCAGCGCATGAAATATCCGCAGGTTCCGATGACCGCGAGCAGGATGAGATCGAAAGTGGAATTGTCGAGGCTGTATGTTCCGAGCGTCGCGAGAACCAGAATGCCCGCATAGAGACATTCGCGCGGAATGCTCAGCAATCGGACCCACAGGCCGACCATAGGCAGGTTCAGCACCAGCAGCATGACATTGCCGATGTAAAGGCTGGCGATCAGGCCCCAGACGAGAGCGGGCTGGCTCTGGAACAGCAGCGGCCCCGGCTGGATTCCATATTGCTGAAAGGCCACCAGAATCATGGAAGCGGTGGCCGAGGTGGGCAATCCGAGGGTCAGAAGAGGTACCAGAACGCCCGTGCCGGCGGCGTTGTTGGTCGCTTCCGGCCCGGCCACGCCTTCAATCGCACCGGAGCCGGTTCCGAATTCGCTTCCGCGCTTGCTCAGCCGTTTCTCGATGGCATAGGAAAGGAAAGTCGGAATCTCCGCGCCGCCCGCCGGCAATGCGCCCATCGGGAATCCGATCAGCGCGCCGCGAAGCCACGGCTTCCAGGAGCGTTTCCATTCATCCCGCGTCATCCATATGCGGCCTTTGACCGGGATGATCTCGTCTTCCACGCTGTAGGGTCGCGCGGCCATGAACAAAGCCTCGCCCACCGCGAACAGGCCCACCGCAACGATCACGATGCCGATGCCGTCCCGGAGTTCGGGAATGCCGAGCGTGAAGCGCTCCTGCCCGGTCTGCATGTCGATGCCGACCATGCCGAGGGTCAAGCCGAAACCGAGGCTCGCCAAACCGCGAACCTGGGATGAGCCGAGGACGGTCGAAACGGTGGCGAGGGCCAGCACCATCAGCGCGAAATAATCGGCGGGACCGAATTTCAGCGCGAAGCTCACCACATAGGGCGCACTCAAGGTCAGTGCGATGGTGCCGAGCGTTCCCGCCACGAAGGAGCCGATCGCCGCCGTCGCCAGGGCCGCGGCGCCGCGACCGGCGCGCGCCATGCGGTTGCCTTCAATGGCCGTGACGATGGACGAACTCTCTCCTGGCGTGTTCAGCAGGATCGCCGTGGTCGAGCTGCCGTATTGCGCGCCGTAATAGACGCCGGCGAACATGATGATGGAACCGGTGGGATCGACGCGGTGGGTAACCGGAAGCAGCAACGCCACGGTCAGCGCCGGACCGATGCCGGGAAGAATGCCCACCGCCGTTCCGCAGGTGACGCCGATCAGGGCCCAGAGCAGGTTGGCCGGCGTGAGCGCAACCGAGAAGCCGTTCAGAAGTGCGTGAATCGTGTCCAATTAACCGACCCCCCAAATCGATCCCGCGGGGAGATCAAGCAGCAACAGTTTGGTGAAGAGCAGGAACGAGACCGCCGCCAGGATCAATCCGGCGATGGCGTCCCGCAGCGGCCGGCGGCTTTCGAAACCGCGGGCGACACAAATGAAAAGGATCGTCGAAGCGACGATGAAGCCCGCCATCTCCATCAGGAGAATGTCGAGTAGCAGGCCGACGGCGATGTAGGCGATCGGTTTCACCCGATGCGTCTTGATCTCCTCGGCCCGCCAGCGTCCCGTCGCAGCCTGAAAGAAAAGCACGGCCCCGAGCACGCTCATCATCACCGTGACGATGATGGGGAAAACCCGAGGCCCCACTCTTCCATAGGTCTGCGCCCCAATGGCGAAGGTATCGACCGCGAGAAACGCCGCAAGCGCGAGCACGCACAGCGCTATGACAAGCTCACCCGAGAGACGGAAACCGCGCATCGCTTCCAGACCTAATTGATCAGCCCGAGAGACTTCAGAACGTCGCTGGTCCGATCCGTCTCCGACTTAACAAAATCCGTGAATTTGTCGCCGGCGAGATACTGGTCGGCCCATTGATATTTCGTGAGCTGGGCTTTCCAGGCATCCGACTTCACCATTTTGTCGATCAGATCGAGATAGGCCTGCTTCTGCTCGGGCGTGATGCCCGGAGGCGCCGCGATGCCGCGCCAGTTGGTCAGGGTGACGTTGATACCCTGCTCCTTCAGCGTCGGGATATCGACGCCAGGCAAGCGTTCGTCCGAGCTGATCGCGAGGGCGCGCAACGTGCCCGCCTGAACCTGGGCGATGAGTGAGCTGTAGCCGCCCATCCCCACCGAAACCTGGTTGCCGACCAAGGCGGCCACGGATTCGCTGCCCGTGAACGGAATGTAATTCACGTTCTTGCCAGGAATGCCGTTCGCCTCGGCGATCATTCCGGCGAGGATCTGGTCGGTTCCGCCGACCGGCGCGCCCGCGATCGAAACCGAGCCGATGTCGGACTTCATGGCAGCGATAACGTCGGCCATGGTGTGGAACTTCGAGGCGGCCGGCACGACGACCAGGCTGTATTCGCCGGTCAGCCGCGCGATCGGCGTGATGTCGTTCAGGGTGACCACCGACTTACTCGTCATGAACGACGAGATCATGCCGTAGCCGATCACCATCATCGACTTGCCGTCGCCTTTGGCGTTGTGCGTGAATTGGGAAAGACCGATGGCGCCAGCCGCGCCAGGGACATTGTCCACCTGGCTGCCGGGCGCCAATTGCGAGTCTTCCAAGGCCTGCTGCATCGCCCTGCCGGTGCCGTCATATCCACCGCCCGGCGCCGCGGCGGCGAGGATCTTCAAGCTATCCATGGCATGCGCGGCGGACGCGCTCATCGTCGCCCCGAGCAAACCCGCGACGAGCATGGCGGGCAAATGTGCCCGGGATTTGTTCATTCGAAAGAGCATGCGTCCTCCCACTGAAACGATGCTTTTAAGCCGACACCCGTTGACCGAGGTGTTCGCATAGCGCACAAAAGTGCGATATTCGTTACGCTATCGCGTCCCGCGACGCGATGTCAACGATAGATGGCCTCTCGCATGCTATTCGGGAACAACGGAAGAAATGCTCTGGGCCGCGGCCAGCAAGGCCGGCCTGATTTCATCCCGCATCTGCCGCAATTCGATCCGGCCCGACTGCCCGCTTAGATTCATCGCGGCAACGACTTTTCCGGCGCGATTGCGAATGGGCACGGCGATCGATCGCAGCCCGATTTCCCTTTCCTGATCCACGATGCAATAGCCCTTCTCGCGCACCTGGTCGAGGACACGCCGGATCTCCTTCTCGTCGGTTTGCGTCCGGTCGGTGTAGCGGATCAATTGGGTCGCTTTGAAATAGCGCTGCAATTCGGGTTCGCCGAGCGCGCTCAGCAGGACGCGCCCCATGGAGGTGCAGTAAGCCGGAAGCCGCGAGCCCGTGTTGAGCCAGACCGACATGATGCGGCGCGCCACCGCGCGCGCGACATAAACGATTTCACCGCCGTCCAGGACGGTGACCGAGGACGATTCATGGAACTTTTCGCTGAGCGAATCGATATGGGACTGAGCGATCTGGCAGAGAGGCTGCGAAGAAATATAGGAAAAACCCAGCCGCAGAACGCTGGGGGTCAATTGATACAGCTTTCCATCGACCGAAACGTATCCGAGTTCCGCCAGGGTCAGCAGCGCCCGTCGCACGGCGGCGCGCGAGATGCCGACCGTTGTCGCGACTT
>DASYDA010000234.1:0-2375 GCA_036499865.1 Dongiaceae bacterium
AGGAATTCTGATGGCCTGCGTCATCGCCATCGATCAAGGCACCACCGGCAGCGGAATCCATACGCTGGGCCTCGATGGTGACTTCAAACCCGGCCGCACCATCGACCATAAGCAGTTCTATCCGCAACCCGGCTGGGTGGAGCACGATGCCGAGGAGCTGGTTGGCAATGTCGCCGCGCTGATCGCCGAAGAGAAACAACGGCTTGGAACCGCATTGCGCGGCATCGGCATCGCCAACCAGGGCGAGACGGTGATCGCCTGGGATGCGCGCAGCAAACGTCCCATCGCCCGCGCCATCGTCTGGCAGGACGCCCGCACCCATGCCCGCATTGAGGCATTGAAGGCGGCGGGACATGAGGAAACCACCCTCGCTTGCGCCGGCCTGCCGCTCGATCCCTATTTCTCCGCCGCGAAACTGCGCTGGATCCTGGACAACGTCCCCGAGGCGGAAACCTTGCGCCGGGAAAAACGGCTGCGCTTCGGCACCAGCGACGCCTTCTTCCTGGATCGCCTCGCCGGCATATTCGCGACCGATGTCACCACCGCGTCGCGTACCAGCCTGATGAATCTCGAAACCCTGCAATGGGACCCCGTGCTGGCCGAGCTCTTCGGCGTGCCCATTGAATGCCTGCCGGAGATCCGCCCCACCGCCGGCGATTTCGGCGCGATCGAGGGTGTGCCCGTCACCGCCAGCATGGTGGACCAGCAGGCCGCCCTCTTCGGCCATGGCTGCCGCAAGCCGGGCGACGCCAAGATCACCTTCGGCACCGGCGCCTTCGCCCTCGCCATCGCCGGACCTAAACCGCTGAAGAATCCCGCGACCGGCCTGCTGCCGACCGTCGCCTGGAAGCTCGGCACGGCGCCCGCCACCTATGCCATCGATGGCGGCGTCTATAACGCGGCCTCGGCGCTGAACTGGGCGCGCGAGCTCGGCCTGTTCGCCGATTTCGCGGAAATCGACGCCTTCGAAGGCGAAGCGGCACTCGCCCGCAATCTCGTCTTCGTGCCGGCCCTCTCCGGCCTCGGCGCGCCCTATTGGGACCGCAGCGCCGCCGGTCTCTGGCTCGGCATGGGATTGGAAACGACCAAGCGCGACATGGTGCAATCAGTGCTGGAAGGCGTCGCGCTGCGCGCCGCCCAGGTGATCGAGGCGATGAACGGGTTGCAGCCGATCTCGCCCAAACTCTCGATCGACGGCGGCCTGGCGAATAACGGCTACTTCCGCGACTTCCTCGCCCGCGCGCTCGGCCGCACCCTCACCGTACCCGCCAGCATGGAACTCACCGGCCAAGGTTGCGCATTGTTCGCGTTGATCGGCGCCGGCCTCGCGACCATAGACACGCTGCCGCCACAAGCCGCGCCGCAAGCGAACATCGCGCCGGAGAAGGCGCTGGACGCTGCAATGAAGCGGAAATTCACCGAGGCTGTCGAACGGTCACGAAACTGGCGATAACCAACTTTACACCCACTCATCCGTCATCCCGCGACCTGGTCCCGGCATGACGTCCAAGGTGTAGCAAGCCCTGGTTTTCCCCCGCTCAGTCGCTAGAATATCGTCTTCTTCTCCAACCCCGAGGACCTGCCGCCATGACGACCGACGCCGCCGCGCTGAAAGGCAACTGGAACTACCCCACCTCCGTGAAGTTCGGCGTGGGCCGGATCAAGGAATTGCCGGACCATTGCAAGGCGCTCGGCCTCAAGAATCCGCTGCTGATCACCGACCCCGGCCTGGCCGGCCTGCCGATGATCAAGGATGCCGTCGCGCGCAATGCGGCGGCCGGTGTCCCGACCGGGCTCTATTCCGACGTCCAGGGCAATCCCATCGGCAAGAATGTCGAGGACGGCGTCAAAGTCTATAAAGCCGGCGGCCACGACGGCGTCATCGCCTTCGGCGGCGGCTCGGCGCTGGATGCGGCGAAGGCCGTGGCGCTGATGGTCGGCCAGACCCGTCCGATCTGGGATTTCGAGGATATCGGCGATTGGTGGACCCGCGTGAACGCCGCCGGCATCGCGCCGATCATCGCCGTGCCGACCACCTCCGGCACCGGCTCGGAAGTCGGCCGCGCCTCGGTCATCACCGATGAGAGCAATCATGTGAAGAAGATCATCTTCCACCCGAAGATGCTCCCCGCCATCGTGATCGACGATCCTGAACTGACCGTCGGCCTGCCGCCGCATATCACCGCCGCGACCGGCATGGACGCGCTCTCGCATTGCCTGGAGGCCTATTGCGCGCCGGGCTTCCATCCTTTGGCGGACGGCATCGCGCTTGAAGGCATGCGCCTCGTCGCCGAGAACCTGCCCGCCGCGGTGAAGGACGGCAAGAACCTGGTCGCCCGCGCCAATATGATGGCGGCGGCCAGCATGGGCGCCAC
>DASYDA010000235.1:0-20149 GCA_036499865.1 Dongiaceae bacterium
AATAATAAAGCGGTTTCTCGCCGAACCTGTCGCGCGCCAGGAACAGGCGCTTGCGCACCGCGTCATAGACCACGAAAGCGAACATGCCGTTGAGCCGCTTCGGAAGCTCGTCGCCCCATTCCTCATAGCCATGGACCAGAACTTCCGTATCGGAATGATCGCTCTTGAAGATGTGGCCGCGTGCCTTCAGTTCGGCGCGCAGATCCAGATGATTGTAGATCTCGCCGTTGAAAATGACGGCGACGCGGCCGTCTTCATTGAAGAAAGGCTGCCCTCCGCCGACGATGTCGATGATGGAAAGGCGGCGGTGGCCGAGAAACACGGCTTGTTCGGGGTCCTGGAAGAACCCGTCTCCATCGGGCCCGCGATGCGCGAGCGCCGTGGTCATGCGCGTTAGGTCCTCATATCCGCCGCGTCCGGCGAAGCCCGCGAGGCCGCACACTAGGGTTTCGCCTCTGCGTCATCGAAATTGAGGCGCTCACGGACTGCATAAGGCGTTCGCTTTTGCGATTCGAAATAGGTTCGCATCAGCATTTCCGAAATCAGCCCCAGCAATATGCACATCGCGCCGGTGACGAAGGTCATCACCGAAAGCAGCGGCAAAGGCGTTTGGATGAGCGATATCTGCTCGGCGAATTTCAGATAAAGCGCCCAGATCAAGGCCGCCGCGGAGATCAGGAAACACAGCATGCCGAATCCGCCGAACACATAGATCGGCTTCATGAAATGCCGGTCGAGAAACTTCACGACAATGAGGTCGAGGAGCACCTTGGCCACGCGCTCGATGCCGTAATTCGACGATCCATGTTCGCGAGCCCGGTGCCGCACCGGCACTTCGGTGATGCGCGCGCCCATCCATGAGGCATAGATCGGGATGAAGCGATGCATCTCGCCATAGAGCCGCACGCCCTCAAGAACGTCGCGCCGATAGGCCTTCAGCGTGCAACCGTAGTCATGGAGTGGTACGCCGGAGACCAGGGAGATCATCCAATTGGCGACACGGCTCGGCAGGTTGCGGCTGAGAGCCGCGTCTTGACGATCCACGCGCCAGCCCGAGACGACGTCGAATCCCTCTTCCACCTTGGCCAGGAGCGCCGGGATATCCGCGGGATCGTTCTGCAGATCCGCGTCGATCGGTATGATGATGTCTCCCGACGCGTGATCGATGCCGCACATGAGCGCCGCGGTCTGGCCGGAATTCCGTTTCAGCGCGATCACCTTGACCTCGCGCCGCTTGCCCGCCTCGCGGCGCATTGCCGCCAAGGTTCCGTCCTTGCTGCCGTCATTCACCAGGATGATCTCGAAAGGCGTGCCGATCTCGTCCAACACGGCCAGCAGGCGCGTGCATAAGTCGGCGATGCTGGCTTCCTCATTGTAGGTCGGCACGATCACCGAAAGCTTGCGGGCAAGCGTGCCGGAACCCTGGAGAGACGGCCGAATGCTGGTATCGTCCATCATCCGTTCGATTCCAAATCCCGTCGATGCGAAACCCCTTGCGACGCGTCCATATCTCTTCGGCCTATTGAGCTTGATTCGTTGGGGGACTTATAACGCAGTCGGAATAACACGAGGTAGAACTCAGTATCATGTTCTCGCCGATGCGTTCCATGTATGTTCCCGAGCGGCCGAACGAAGCATGCCGGCGAATTTCATGTAATGATAGCGTCTCTGAAACTATCACAACCGTCCGCTGCAATCCGGCAATGCAACAGACTACAAGGCGAGTTGCCCGTCTCTCGATGAAATTCCTCCTATCGTCGTCAAATTATCCGCCATCGGGCGAAAATCCCGCCAAACGGAATCAACCGGGGGCAGCCGCCGGCTTGAGCGGTCGCTCAGCCACATATCGGCCGCCCGCCATGGCAGTGTGCGCCTTTTATGCCGTGACGATGGCCGTTGCCCTGCTGCCAATCCTCTTGACCGACATCCTCCCGCTCGCGGATTTACCGAACCATCTGGCGCGCATCTATATCCTGAACCATCTCGCATCGAACACGACGCTGCAGTCCTACTACAGCGTGCATTGGCGCCTGTTGTCATTTCAATCGACGGACTTCATCCTTCCGCTCCTCGCCAAACTGGTGGGACTTTTCCCCGCTGCTCGAATCTATGTCGCATTGACGTTCCTCGCGATCGTCGGCGGCGTCGCCGCCTTGCATAAGGCGCTGTTCGGCTGGGTCGGGTTATGGCCCGCCATATCCGCCCTGCTGCTCTACAACCACCTCCTCGCCTGGGGATTCGTCAGTTACCTTTTTGCCTTGGGCATGGCCCTACTGATGATTGCCGCATGGATTGCGTCGGACGACTGTCATCCGCTGCCGAGGTTGGTGGGATTCTCCCTGACAACTCTGGCTCTGCTTTTCTGCCACTTGTTCGTTTTTGCCTCCTATGCCGTCGTCATCGCCGGCTACGAATGCGCGCGCGCGATAGGTCGGAGCGATCTGCGGTGGCATCGCCGCATCGGGACCCTGATCGCGGCGGCGCTGCCGTTCGGCATCCCCGTCATTCTCGCCTTCTACGGACGCGACAGTCTATTGAAGACCGACACGCTCTACGGCGACGGCATCGCCAAGCTGCGCGCGGTCGTCTCGCCGATCGCCATGTATCTCACTCCCGTAGAAATTTGTCTGGCGCTCGTATCGGTTCCGCTCTTGCTCGTTTTCGTCTCGTCCCGGTATTTCGAACGGTCGAAAGCTCTGCATTTCCCCATGGTGATCGTCCTACTTCTGGCCCTGGCGATGCCCAACCGTTTGCTCGATGTTTGGGGCACCGATTTCCGTCTGCCGGTTTTTCTCCTCTTGCTCCTGATCGCGAGCCGTACGTTGAAGTTCCGGCATCGCCGCCACGCTCTTTGCTTCGGCGTTTGCCTGATTGTCTTGCTGGCGGTGCGCGTCGGGACGGTCTCCCGGTACTGGAATTACTATGAAGCGGATTTCGACGAGTTCAGAGCGGCCGTCTCGAAGATCGACGGAGGCAGCCGCGTCATGCCGGTCATGCTGTTCGCAGATCGGAGAGAGCAGGCTGCACCGAGCCTGATTCCGTATACACAAGCTTTTTCATTCGTTGTGATCGACCGCGATGCTTTCCTTCCGCGGCAATTCACGACGAGTACGCCCCTTGGCTTTGCCAATCGCGGCCGGGACGCCATGGCTGAAACACCGACAAAAACGCAGACTGTCCAATGGCGGCCGACGCAACCGGCCTTCCGGGCCGTCTCGCAAGCAACCATCCGGCAAGCGGAAGCGGTGGGCCGGGAAGCCGTCGCCCTGGACTATTATTCCAGCACTTTCGACTGGTCCGCCTGGCCGGAACACTATGACTATCTGGTCGAATTCAATTTCGGCCGGCCCGACAATCCCGTGCCTGCGCTTCTGACCGAAGTCAGCCGGGGCTCGTTTTTCTCGATCTTCAGGATCCATCCTCCCCCTTGATCGATTTCGGTAGTGTCTCAGTTTGAAATGGCCTTTGGAAGAAATCGCTGGCCTCATTCCTTAAGCCAAGAACGGAGCTTTGATGGCAACGCACACAAAGGCAAATTGGGCTATCGCGATTCTTGGGATCGTCGCATTTATAATCGGGTGCTCTGTTTTCCTATTTCCCGCTCCCGGCAATGAATTTGAATCATCGAAAGGCGACGATCCAAATTCAAACTGAGACACTACCTCGATTTCCTTTCGCTTGCGCGGGGCGCAGCGCATGTTCTATATATGTTCTTATGCCCCGCCACCCCGGACCGCCGCCCCATAAAGCCTCCACCGGCGAGGACGTCATTCCCGATCAGGCGCGCAAGGGCCGCGGCGCCGTCAGTAACCGGCCGGGGCGCTTCGAGCCCGGGGACCGGCCGCGCGAAGACGACGGCTGGCAATGGCAGGACGAGGACGAACTGCCGAAGCTGCAGACCACCGTCACCTTCGACACCACCAAGACCATCATTGCCCGCAACCAGTCGCCGGACATCGCCTTCGACAAATCCATCAATCCCTATCGCGGCTGCGAGCATGGCTGCATCTACTGCTTTGCGCGGCCGACCCACGCTTATCTCGGCCATTCGCCGGGGTTGGATTTCGAAAGCCGGCTTTATGCGAAGCCTGAGGCCGCGCGCCTTCTGGAAAGCGAGCTTCGAAAGCCCGGCTATCGTTGCAGCGTGATGGCGATGGGCACCAATACCGATCCCTATCAGCCGATCGAACGCCGCTTCCGCATCACGCGACAGGTGCTGGAAGTGCTGAACCGGCACAACCACCCGGTCGGCATCACCACGAAATCCGCCAATGTCCTGCGCGACGTCGATATCCTCGGCGACATGGCGCGGCGTCGGCTGGCCAAGGTCTATATCTCCGTCACCACGCTCGACAGCGACCTGGCCCGTGCCATGGAGCCCAGGGCTTCGACACCCGAGCTCCGGCTGAAAGCCATCGCCGGCCTGAAGGCGGCGGGCGTGCCCGTCGGCGTTTCGGTGGCCCCGGTTATTCCCGCCCTCACCGATGCCGAGATCGAGCGCATCATCGAGCGCGCGGCGGAGGCCGGCGCCGAGAGCGTCAACTGGACGGTGGTTCGCCTACCCTTGGAGATCAAGGATCTCTTCGCCGAATGGCTGAACGCCCATGCGCCGTTGAAGGCCAAACACGTCACCGATCTCATCCGCGATATCCATGGCGGCACTATCTATAATGCGGAATTCGGTGCCCGGATGGGCGGCACCGGACCTTACGCGGAGCTGATTCGCCAACGCGTATTGACCGCGGCACGCAGGCACAATCTTAACCGTTATCGCTGGGACGTCGATCTCTCGAAGTTCCGAGTCCCGGTCGTTCCCAGCGCGCAGGGGGATCTGTTCAGCCAATCCTGATTTGACATCCCCGCCCCTCGCGAACAGGATCGCGCCCATATTCCCGTTTGCGAGAGTCGCAATGCTCCACCGGATCCTGCCCGCCACCGCCTCTATTTCGTTCACGATTCTCGTCCTCGCTTTTGCCATGCCGGCCGCCGCCTCCGCCGGAGACCTGCAGGCCCTCTCCCAGGGTTTCAAGGATGCCGAACCCTGCAATATGCCTTTCGCGAAGAGCCATGACATGAAAGCTTTCTACGCCTGCCTGCAGGGCGTCGAGGCCAAGTACAAGGGCACGATGTCTGCGAAGCAGAGCTATGCCGCCGGCGCCGGTTTTAATTCCTGGTCGCTGGCCGATGCCCTGGCCGATGCCACGGACAAGGATCTCTTCCCCGACATCAAGAGCCGCGCCAAGGCCAGCAAGGAGCGGCTCTTCGCGATCCAGCTTTTCAACCATTTCCGCGCGCCGCAGAAGCAGCAGAAGATCGCCGATGCCGATCTCGCGAATCTCGTGGGTGCCGATCCGCAGAGTCTGAAGCCCATCCTCGACTACTACGACCACCTGCCGACCAAGTGAGGCGAATGCCGCAAGATCAGGGGAATAGAAGCGGTGCCGCATTGGAAACATGAGATTGCTGCAGGAATTCGCGACGGCGTGATCGTCTGCGGCGTCGATGAGGTGGGCCGCGGACCGCTGGCGGGGCCGGTGCTCGCCTGCGCCGTCTGCCTCCCGCTCGATACCAATAAGCGTTTCCTGAAGCGGATCAGGGACTCAAAGCAGATCGATCGCGAGGAGCGTGAGGCGTTGAACGAGGTCCTCCGCGCCACGGTCTCCTATGCCATCGGCCGCGCCGATGTGGAGGAGATCGACCGCATCAACATCCTCCGCGCCGCGCATCTCGCCATGCTGCGCGCCTTTGAGGGATTGGCCACAAAGCCGGCCCATGCCCTGGTCGATGGCAATCAGGCGCCCAACCTCCCTTGCCCCATCACCTTGATCATTGGGGGCGACAATATCTCGCTGTCGATCGCGGCCGCCTCGATCATCGCCAAGGTGGAGCGCGACAAGATCATGCGTGAGCTCGCACAGGAACACCCCGTATATGGTTGGGAAACCAATGTCGGCTATTCCACCCAGGCGCATCTGAGCGCGCTGAAAACCCACGGTCCCACACCCCATCACCGCCGATCGTTTCGACCGGTTTATGAGCTTCAACTTCCAATCTCTTGAATCTATAACTTATTTTATTGACAAGCCGAGTCGCCCGAATCAGGATCGGGCGCATGAAAAGCAAAGCGACGACGGCTCAAGCCGCATCCGCCCCTTCCCCGCTCCGGCTCAACGCCATCATGGAAGGCGACTGCATCGCCGCCATGAACGCCCTTCCCGAAGGGTCGGTCGATATGATCTTCGCGGACCCGCCTTACAATCTTCAGCTCAACGGCGACCTGCACCGGCCGAACAATTCCAAAGTCGATGCCGTCGATGACGATTGGGACAAGTTCGCCGACTTCGCGACCTATGACCGCTTCACTGCCGATTGGCTGAAGGCGGCGCGCCGCGTCCTGAAGGACGACGGCACCATCTGGGTGATCGGCTCCTATCACAACATCTTCCGGGTCGGCGCCAAGCTGCAGGATCTCGGCTTCTGGGTCCTCAATGACGTGGTCTGGCGCAAGAGCAACCCGATGCCGAATTTCCGCGGCCGCCGCTTCACCAACGCCCATGAGACGATGATCTGGTGCTCCAAGTCCAAGGACAGCCAGAACACCTTCAATTACGAGGCGATGAAGGCACTGAACGACGACCTGCAGATGCGTTCCGATTGGCTGATCCCGATCTGCTCGGGCGGCGAAAGAATCAAGGGCGACGATGGCAAAAAGGGCCACCCGACGCAAAAACCCGAAGCTCTGTTGCACCGGGTGATCGTGGCGGCCACCAAGCCAGGGGACGTCGTCCTTGACCCCTTCTTCGGCAGCGGCACCTCGGGCGCCGTGGCGAAACGGCTGGGCCGGCATTACATCGGCATCGAGCGCGATCAGACCTATATCCGTCTCGCCCGCGAGCGGATCGCCAAGGTGCAGCCGCTGGAGGATCCCTCTTTGGTCAATATCCCCTCCAAGCGCGAGGAACCCCGCATCCCCTTCGGCTGGCTGGTGGAACGCGGCCTGCTCGCCCCCGGCGCGGTTCTGGAAAGCTTCAACCGCCGCTGGACCGCGAAGGTCCGCGCCGACGGCACGCTGATCTCATCGGAACATCGCGGTTCGATCCATCAGGTCGGCGCCGCGGTCCAAGGGGCGCCCGCCTGCAACGGCTGGCAGTTCTGGTGCATTCCGAAAGACGGCGCCCTGGTGCCGATCGACTATCTCCGCCAGCAGGTTCGGGCGGAACTGCACTGACACAGACTGACGGCCATCAAGACCGGGGGGAATATGTCCAAGCTCAAACAGAATGCGACGCCCGAGCCGCTGCCCCCGCTCCCGGCCCGGCGTCGCCGCCGGCGCTCGGTGCGGCCGTCGCACTCCTGGTGCTGGCGTAAGCCGCCGTCGCAGCGGCGGATCGAGGTCGCCTGGGGCCGCTTTCAGCCCGATCACGCGATGGTGCCCGATATCGCCCCGACGACCGAAGCCCATCACTGAGCTGCGCCGAGACGCCGAAAAGGTTGTAGATCGAAGGCTGTCGACCGACACTGGAGGGAGCCGTCATTGGCTCCGAATCCTTGTCGATGCGGACGAGTGCGTCTAATTTTCGCCACCTTCACCTTATAGGCCCGACATTCCGCAGTCATAATGGCGCCGGAACGCGACCTCCTCCTTCGGATGATCTCTGCATGACCGATCTTAACCTCCTGCCAAAGCGCAAGATTTGGTCATGTGCCGCCGGGTTGGCGCTATGGCTCTGCGCCGTTTCGTTACCGCTGGCGCACGCAGTCGCGCAATCCGCCGCGCCGTCAGCACCGGCACCGTCGGCCACCGCCCCTTCATCCGCGCCGGCATCATCCGCGCCGGCTGCACCCGCTCCGGCCGCGAAGCCGGCACCGGCTCCTGCGCCCGCCTCGAACCCGGCCGCCTCGGCGCCGGTCCCCCAGGCTCCGACCTCTCACCCGGCGGTCGCCCAGACCGTGACGCCCGCGCCGGCGGCGGCCCCTCCGGCGAACGCGCCGCATCCGGTGGCCAACAACCAGACCACGGGCGATAAGATCACCGGCGGCGATATCGAACGCCTGATCGGCACGCTGGATGACGCCCCGGCGCGGGAGCATCTGAAGAAGCAACTCGAGCTGCTGTTGCAGGCGCAGCGCGCCGCTTCCGGCGCTCCGGGCGGACATAAGGCAACGCCGGCGCCGCAGGGTTTCGGCGCCCGGGCGCTGGCCTCGCTCTCGCATCATGTGGAGCTGGTGAGCAATGCCCTGGTCAATCTGGTCCAGGGGGTCGCCGATCTGCCGCAGCGTTTCCAGCAAGCGGTCTCCGTCCTGTCCGACCCGATCCAGCGCGACTATTGGGTCAAGATCGCCGTCGATCTCGTCGGCGTCCTGGCACTGGCTTTCGCGGCCGGCTGGGTCACGCGCCGCCTGCTGACCCGTCCCCGCCGCGCCCTTTATGCGCGGCACCATTCGCGTTGGTTCCTGCGCCTGCTGTTACTGCCGGTCATCTTCGTCCTGGAAGCGCTGCCCGTCTTCGCCTTCGGGCTCGTCAGCTATATCGCCTTGCCCCTGTTCGACCCCAGCGAGGACGCCCGGCTGGTGATCGCAGCCATCGTCAGCGCACAGATCACCGCCTCGCTGGTGACGGCGATCGCGGCCGCGTTGTTCGCGCCGGCCGCGCCGGGCCTGCGCGTATTCCGCCTCGGCGACGAGACCGCGGCCTACCTGCAGGTCTGGATCCGCCGCTTCGCCATGGTCGTCGCCTATGGCTACGCGATCACCGAACTGGCCGCGGTGCTCGGGATCGACGATTCCCTGCACGAGGTGATCACCCGCATCTGGGGCCTCCTGGTGGCCGCCATGGGCGTCATCTTCGTGCTGCAGAACCGCGTCTCGGTGGCGGCCTGGATCGCCGGCGCTCCCGACCATGTCGAGAACCTGGCCGGCCCCGATGGCGAGCCGGTCCTGACGCCGCTGGAGCCGGATACTCCGGTGGATCCGCGGCCTTCCGTGCAGCGCTTCCGGGCGTTCCGCCGGCAATCGGCGAAGGTCTGGCATATCCTGGCCATTGCCTATATCGCCGCCAGCTATCTGGTTTGGGCCTTGCAGATCGAAGGCGGCTTCGAGTTCCTGCTGCGCGCCACCGTGCTCACCGCGATCCTGTCTCTGATGATCCGGCTGGTGGATCGGGGCTTGCGCCAAGCCTTCGACCGCAGCTTCGCTCTTTCCGACGACATCAAGCGCTTCCTGCCCGGCCTGGAGAAGCGCACCAACCGCTACCTGCCGGTCCTGCGGCAGGCCTTCCTGGTCCTGCTCTATCTGGTCGGCGCTTTCGCGCTGCTCCAGATCTGGGGCCTCGACATGATCGGCTGGCTGTCCGAAGGCAGCGGCCGGCCCGTCATGACGGCGGCTTTCAAGATCGTCATCGTCCTGCTGCTTTCCGCCGTCGCCTCGGAACTGGTCAACCTGACCATCGAGCATTATCTCCGCGAGCGCGATCAGAACGGGCGCAAGATCTATCACAGCGCCCGCATGCGCACCCTCCTGCCGCTGCTGCGCAACGCCTTCCGCATGACCCTCGGCACCATCGTGCTGCTGGTTGTGCTCTCGGAGATCGGCATCGATATCGGGCCGCTCCTGGCCGCCGCCGGGGTGGTGGGCCTGGCCATCGGCTTCGGCGCCCAGACCCTGGTGAAGGACATCATCACCGGCGTCTTCATCCTGCTGGAAGATACCCTCGCCATCGGCGACGTGGTCGATCTTGGCGGCCATGCGGGGGTGGTGGAAGGCATGACGATCCGCACCATCCGCCTGCGCGACGGCGCCGGCACCGTTCATACCGTACCGTTCAGCGCGGTCACCATCGTGCAGAACCTGACCAAGGACTTCTCCTACGCCACCTTCGACATCAAGATCGATCACCGCGAGAGCGCCGACCAGGTGATCGAAATCATGAAGGATGTCGGCGAAGAGGTCGGCAACGACCCCAATCTCAAATACGGCATCCTGGGGCCGACCGAGATCATCGGCCTCGACGGCTTCATGGATACCGGCGCCCTGATCAAGGCGCGCATGAAGACACGGGCGATGAGCCAATGGGATGTCATGCGCGCGTTCAATCTTCGGCTGAAGCGCGCCTTCGACGAGCGCGGCATCCGCTTCCCGGGCGTCATGGCCGCCAATCCGGCCCAGGTTCCGGCGTCTTCGACAGCCGCTGCCGCATCCGCCGCTGCCGCTTTACCGCAGACAGAGCCGGCGCCGGAGCCGAAGGCCTCGGAGGTTCAGGCGCAGACCGCGGAAGGCAAGGCGGATCCGGATTCCCCGCCGATGCCGATCAAGCCGCCTTCGTCGCCGCGTTGACGATTTTGTGCATGACGCTGGGCAGCGCGTAATCGCCCAGCCGTTCCAGCGGCGCCGCGATCATTCCCTCGGGGAGTTTCGCGACCTGCGCGGCGATCAGCGTGAGCCGCAGATCGATATGCGTGAACACATGCCGCACGTTCCCGGAAAGCGCGCGCCAGCGGCCTTTGACCGGTGCCGTCTCCATCGCCTCTGCCGGCGTCCACGCCTCGGCACGCCAAACGGTGGTCGGGATCTCCATCATGCCGCCTAGCAGCCCTTCTTCCGGGCGCCGCCGGAGTACGACGCCGTCGGGGGCGATCATCCAATAAGCGACGGCGTGCAGGACGGGTCGCGCCGCCTTCGCGGTCTTGCGGGGAAAGTCCTCGGCATCGCCCATCGCGAAAGCGGCGCAATCCTCGCGCCAGGGGCAGAGGGCGCAACGCGGCTTTCGCGGCGTGCAGACCGTCGCACCGAGATCCATCATCGCCTGGGCATAATCTCCCGGACGGAAATCCGGTGTGTGTTCATCCGCCAGCCGGCGCAGTTCCGGCTTCGCCGCCGGCAGCGGCGTCTCGACGCGATGGATACGCGCGAGCACGCGCTCGACATTGCCGTCCATCACCGCTGCGCGCCTGTCGAAGGCGATGGCCGCGATCGCCGCCGCGGTGTATCCGCCCACGCCGGGCAGTTCGAGCAGCATTGCCTCATCGGCCGGGAATTCCCCGCCGTGTTTCTCGGCAACCACCTTCGCGCATTTGTGCAGGTTGCGCGCCCGCGCGTAATAGCCCAGCCCGGCCCAGGCGGTGAGTACATCGTCCAGCGGCGCGGCCGCGAGCCCTTCGACCGTCGGCCAGCGCTCCAGGAATTTCGCGAAATAAGGCCCCACCGCCGCGACGGTGGTCTGCTGCAGCATGATCTCCGACAGCCAGACCCTATAGGGATCGGCCGTCTCGCCCGGCCGCGCCCGCCAGGGGAGAACGCGGCGATGCCGGTCATACCAAGCAAGCAGCTTCGGAACCATGCCGCGATCGGCCGCGCGCGAAAGGCCTGGTGCTTTGGTCGCGGCTTTTTTCATCGATGCCTTGGCAGCCAAATCGATGTCCTTCTCCATGGCCCGTTCCGGTCTCGGCCGCTATCATAGCCACGGGGGCCCCATGATAGAAGTCACCGACCTGGTCAAACATTATTCCGTCGCCAAGCGCGAAGGCGGCTTTGCGAAGACCTTGCGCGCCTTTTTCAAGCGCGAGCGCGAAACGGTCAAGGCCGTGGACGGCATCAGCTTCGCGATCGCGTCCGGCGAGATCGTGGGCTTTCTCGGCCCCAACGGCGCCGGCAAGACCACGACACTGAAGATGCTGGCCGGGCTGCTGCATCCGACCTCCGGCCGCATCGATGTCGCGGGGTTCCAGCCACAGGATCGCAAACGCGCCTTCCTCACCCGGATCGCCATGGTGCTGGGCCAGAAGCAGCAACTGATCTGGGACCTGCCGCCGGTGGACACATTCCTGCTGAACAAGGAGATCTACGGTGTCTCCGACGCCGACTATACGACACGGGTCGCGGAACTGACCGAGATGCTGGCGCTGGGCGATCTGGTCAATCGCCAGGCCCGCAAGCTCTCCCTCGGCGAGCGGATGAAATGCGAATTGGCGGCGGCGCTGATCCATCGGCCGCAGGTCCTGTTTCTGGATGAACCCACCATCGGCCTCGACGTCAACATGCAGCAGGCGCTGCGGGACTTCGTCGCGGATTACAACCGGCGCACCGGCGCCACCATCCTGCTGACCTCGCATTACATGGCGGATGTGACCGCGCTCTGCAAACGGGTCATCGTCATCGCCGAGGGCCGGCTGGTGTTCGACGGCGATCTCGCCGCGATCCTGGAGAAGATGGCGCTGGAGAAGTCGGTGAAGCTGCATTTCTCCGCGCCGGTCCTCCGCGAAAGGTTGGCAAGCTATGGCGCGGTCGAAACCGCGGACGGGCTGGAAGCGGAGCTCCGCGTGCCGCGCGGCACTGTCGCCGCCGCGGCCCAGCGCATCCTTGCGGAGCTGCCGGTCGCCGATATCGCCATCGAGGACACGCCAGTCGAGGCGGTGATCGGCCGGTTCATGAGCGGGAGAGTGCCCACGATATGAACCTGGGAGACATATCCCGCATCTTCCGGATCTGCCGTGCCGAATTCCGCGCGAGCTTCGCCCTCATCCTGGAATACCGCGCCACGGTCTTCCTCTGGCTGCTGGCCGGGATCACCCCGCTGATCATGATGTTCATCTGGCGGCACCTGGCCGCCGGCGGCGCCATCGGCAGCCGCGGCCCCGACGCGTTCGCTTGCTATTTCCTGCTGGCCTTCCTCGCCATCCAGATCTGCCAGGTCTGGGTGGTGTGGAATGTCGATTACTACATTCGCTCCGGCAGCTACACGGTCCAACTGCTCCGTCCCGTCGACCCCTGGTTCGCGGAACTGTTCGACAATGTCGGCGCGAACAGCCTGCGTTTCCCGATGAACCTGCTGATCGTCACGGTCGGTCTCACCTTGGCCGGCGCCTGGCATCTGATCGTGCCGGCACGGCTGCCGCTGTTCCTGCTCTCTCTGGCGCTGTCCTGGCAAGTCGCGTTCAACATGAACTATGCACTGGCTTTGCTGTGCCTCTGGACCGAGCGGATCAAATCCGTCGATACCTGGATCTACATCATGCTCTACGCGCTGGGCGGCGCGCTGTTTCCGCTCGATTTGTTCTCGCCGGGCGTCCGCGCCGCCATCTCCCTGACGCCGTTTCCCTGGATGGTGAACTTCCCGATCGCCCTGCTGATGGGTGAGGCCGTCGACCCACTGAAAGGCTTGGCGATGCAGGCGCTCTGGATCGGCATTGGCGTGCTCTGTCACCGCCTGCTCTGGGCGCACGGGCGGAAACGCTTCGGCGCGGTGGGCGGATGAGCCGGCTGTTGCGCCTGATCCGCGCCTTCTGGGCCAGCTCGCTGGCGCTCGATCTCGAATATCGCGTCGATTTCCTGATCAGTGCGATGACAGCCCTGCTGTCCTTCGGCGCCGGGCTGCTCGTGCTGAACGTCATGTTCACCTACACGCAGGGGCTGGGTGGCTGGAATTTCCACCAGGTGCTGACGCTCTATGGCATCTATCTGTTCATCGAGGAATTCACCGACGGCTTCCTCCGGCCCAATATCGGCGAACTGCCGGAACTCATTCGCCGCGGCGATCTCGATTTCATCCTGTTGAAACCCGTCGACAGCCAGCTTCAAGTGTCGATCCGGCACGTCAAGATCACCGGCCTGCCCGCTTACCTGCTGGCGATCGGCGTGGCGGGCTATGGCATGACGGCCCTGGGCACCTTGACCGTCGGCAACGTCGCGCTGCTGATCGTATTTCTCGTCTGCGCCATGGCGACGGTCTATGCGATCTGGTCTCTCCTCCACACCCTCGCCTTCTGGCTGGTGAAGATCGAGAACATCGCGCAGATCTTCTATGCGGTTTTCGAGGTTGCGCGCTTCCCGGTCGGCGCCTTTCCGGGACCGATGCGCATCCTGTTCACGGTCGTGATCCCGATCGCCTTCATCACCACGGTGCCCGCCAGCGCCGCCGCCGGCATCATCGACTGGCGCCTGGGCGCCTTTGCCCCCGTGATCGCGGCGGCGGGCCTGACCCTCAGCCACCTCTTCTGGCGCTTCGCCCTGCGGCATTACACCAGCGCCAGCAGTTAGCGAAAACTGGCCTCCGCCCGTTCCCGCGCGCTAGACTTCGCCGATGGCAAAATCGACAGATCGGGAATCGGAAGCCGAAAAGCCGGAAAAGCGCCGCAATGCGCCGACCCGGATTTCCGCCGAACTTCCATCCCTGACCAAGATGGCCTTCCGCAAGACCCTGGGCGGCCGCGGCTTCGCCGAAGCCGGCCTCATCACCGAATGGGCCGCCATTGTCGGAGCCGATGTGGCGCGGATGAGCCAGCCGGTCCACCTTGCCTTCCCGCGCGGCGAGCGCAAAGGCGGCGTGCTGACCATACAATGCGGGGGCGCCGCGGCCTTGGAAATGCAACATCTGAAGCCGCAGATCCTCGAGCGCATCAACAGCCATTTCGGCTATACGGCGATCGCCGACCTCCGGTTCCGCCAGGGATCCGTCGCGCCCAGGGGCAAGACATCACAGGGTACGAAATCGGGCAATCGGTCCAAGTCCGCCGGCGGCCCGCCCGACTCGCGGCCGATTACGGCGGAAGACAAAGCCGCCGTCGCCGCGGCCCTCCGCGGCGTTCCCGAAGGCGGAATTAAGGCAAGCCTGGAGCGGATCGGCCTCGCCGTGCGGCGCCGCCGGCCAGTCGGCTGATCCGGCGCGAATCCCGGATTTCCGCCGGTTTTCCCGGCAGCCGCATGCTCACGGAAATTTCATCCACAGACGGTGTCGAATCGGCCTGCCGCAGGCCGGTCCCGCATCTTGCACTCCCCCCTGAATCCTGCCAAAACCGCCGCACAATTCGAGCTTGATGGCTCGGCATCGCGACTCGGCTCCTCCGCTCTGGGATGCAGCCGGTCGATTCAGCAAGGGAGATGTCTTTGCGAAAGTTGCTGATCACGGGGGTGGTCGTCATCGCGGCAGGGGTGGCTGGTTTCCTCGGATGGCAGCACTACGCCATGACGACACCCGCCCAGGCGCAATCCACGGCACAGCCCGCATCGACGGACCCCGATGCAGGCTCGGATTCCAAGCCCTTCGACGTGCCTTTGGCCAAGGCGCAGCCGGACGATCTGGTGATCGGCGACGCCAATGCGCCCATCACCATGATCGAATATTCGTCGCTCTCCTGCCCGCATTGCGCCCGCTTCCAGCAGGAAGTGATGCCGCAGATCAAGGCCGATTACATCGACAAGGGCAAGGTGAAGCTGGTGATGCGGGATTTCCCGCTGAACAAGCCCGCTTTGCAGGCCGCTACAATGGTGCATTGCCTGTCGCCGGTGCGCGCCTTCGCGATGGAAGATTTGCTGTTCAAGACGCAGGATCAGTGGCTCATTGAAGACGCGACCGAGCCTTTGGCCGGGATCGCCGCCAATGCCGGTATGGATCGCAAGACCTTCGACGCCTGCCTCGCCAACAAGGACACCGAGGCGAAGATCGTGGCGACGCGCAAGGCCGGCGAGGATGCTTTCGGCATCAACGCGACACCGACCTTCATCATCAACGGCATCAAGCTCGAAGGCGAGCAGAAATACGATGATATGAAGGCGCTGTTCACCAAGCTGGGCGCGTAAGCCCGCTCGATATCAACGATCCGGATCGATCTGGGGGAGAGTCGTTTAGAGTGGTCCATTTCGTCAGACTTCGCCTGCAGGGATTCAAGTCGTTCGTCGAAGCGACCGAGCTCGCGATTCAGCCGGGCATGACCGGCATCGTCGGTCCGAACGGCTGCGGCAAATCCAATCTGGTCGAAGCCTTGCGCTGGGTCATGGGCGAAACCTCCGCGAAGCGCATGCGCGGCGGCGAGATGGACGACGTCATCTTCGGCGGCACCGGCAGCCGTCCGGCGCGCAACATCGCCGAAGTCGTGCTCTCGCTGGACAACACCGACCGCAAGGTGCCGGCGCAGTTCAACGACACCGAGGAGATCGAGGTTTCCCGCCGCATCGACCGCGGCATGGGTTCGACCTATAAGGTGAACGGCAGCGAGGCCCGCGCCCGCGACGTGCAGATCCTGTTCGCCGATGTCTCGACCGGCGCGCATTCGACGGCTCTGGTGAGCCAAGGCCGCATCGGCGCCATCATCAACGCCAAGCCGATCGACCGCCGCTCGCTGCTCGAAGAAGCCGCCGGCATCACCGGCCTGCATTCCCGCCGCCATGAGGCCGAGCTGCGCCTCAAGGCCGCGGAAGCCAATCTGGCGCGCCTCGACGACGTGATCGTCACGCTCGAGAGCCAGCTCGCGGCGCTGAAGAAGCAGGCCCGGCAGGCGACCCGCTATCGCAACCTGCAGGATCATATCCGCCGCGCGGAAGCGACCCTCTCGCATCTCCATTGGCTGGACGCCACCGCCCGCAAGGAGAGCGCCGACGCCGCGTTGCACAATGCGGAATCCGCCGTCATCGCGCTGACCGAATCCGCGGCGGTCGCCGCCACGCATCAGGCGGAAGCCGCCGCTTCCCTCCCCGCCTTGCGGCAGAATGAGGCGGAGGCCTCCGCCGAGCTCCAGCATCTCACCATCACCCACGCCAATCTCGGCCGTGAGGAAGAGCGCGTCGCCGCCGAGCTCGCCGGCCGCCGGCAGCAGCTCCACGACAACCAGACCGACATCGCGCGGGCGAACCAGCTTTCGACCGACGCCGCCGGCGCCGAGGAGCGGCTCAACACCGAAGCCGCCGAGATCGACGAAACCACGGCGAGCGAAGCCGACATTGCCGAGGAGGCGGCGCGCGCCGTCGTCACCGCCACCGAAGCCCTCGAGGAATGCGAAACCGAGCTCGCGCAGATCACCCGCGCGGTCGCCGATGGCGAGGCGCGGCAATCGGCCCTCACCCGCCGCGTCAATGAGCTGACATCGCGGATCGAGAATCTCAACAAGCGCCGCGGCGATGCCGAAGCCGAGCATGCGCGCCTCAAGGAAGAGATCGCCAACGACGCTGAAACCCAGGCCGCGCGCGGCGCTCTCGCCGAGGCCGAAGCCAAGCTTGAGGACGATCAGTCGGCGTTGACGGCGTCGGAAGCCGCGCGCCAGTCCTCGGCGGAAAAGGAAGTCCGGCTCCGCGAAATCCTGCAGCAGGTGACCGCCAAGCGCGCCAAGCTGCAGGCTGAAGCCGATGCGCTCTCGGCGCTGTTCGCCGGCAGCGATTCCGACATGTGGCCGCCGCTGATCGACGCCCTCTCCGTCGCGCCCGGCTATGAGCAGGCGCTGGGTGTCGCCCTCGGCGACGATCTCCAGGCTTCCACCGATACCGGCGCGCCGGTCCATTGGCGCGAACTCGCCGCCTACGAAGCCGCGCCCGGTTTGCCCGGCGATCTGCCGCGGCTTTCCGATTTCGTCACCGGCTCGCCCGCTTTGCTGCGGCGCCTGGGCCAGATCGGCGTCGCCGCCGATGAAGCGACCGGCCGCGCTCTCGCCGGTCAATTGCAGCAGGGTCAGCGGATCGTCACCCGCGAAGGCGCCATGTGGCGCTGGGACGGCTTCACCGTCGCCAGCGACGCCGCGACTGCCGAGGCGACCCGGCTGAAGCAGCGCAACCGGCTGAACGAATTGACCGCGGAACTCGCCGCCGGGCTCGACGAGCACAAGTCCGCCGAAGCCGAGCACGGCGCGGCGCGCGAGGAATCCAAGACGCTCGCCGCGCAGGAACAGGCCGCGCGCCAGGCGCTGCAGGAAGCCTATGCCGCTGCCCGCAATGCTCGCGACAACGCCGCCCGCATCGAGCGGCGCAGCACCGAGAAGACCGCGCGCATCGCCGCGCTCGAACAAAGCGTCGCCAGCCTGACCGGCGATACTGGTGAGGCCGAGTCTCAGCTCGCCGCCACCCAGGCCGAATTCGCCGCTCTGCCGGATCTCCAGGTCGCCCGCGAACGCGCCGCCGAATTGCGGCCCATCCTCGCCGAACGCCGCGCCACGCTGATCGAACACCGCTCCGCCAGCGACCGGCTGCAGCGCGAGGCGGAAGCCCGTGCCCGCCGCCGCCTGGCGATCGAGCAGGAGCAGGTGTCCTGGCGTGACCGCGCGGCCCAGGCCGAGCGTCATCGCGCCGAACTGGCCGAGCGCGCCCAAGGCATCGAAACCGAGATCGCGCGGTTGGATTCCGAGCCGGCGCGCATCGCCGGGGAGCGCGCCAGCCTGTTCGAACTGATCGCCGCCGCCGAGGACAAGCGCCGCCAGGCCGCCGATACGCTTGCCGAAGCCGAGACCGCACTCACCGTGGCCGACCGCAGCCTGAAAACCGAAGAGAATCGCCTGGTCGAGGCCCGCGAGAATCGGGTCCGCGCCGAGGCCGCCGTCGCCCAGGCCAACGAGGCCGCCGAGACCCTGGCCGACCGCATCCGCGAACGTCTGGAATGCACGCCGGACCAGGTGCTGGAACTGGCCGAGCTCGATCCCGGCGAGGCCCTGCCCGAGCGCGACGCCACCGAATCGCGCCTGCAGCGCCTGCTGCGCGAACGGGAGAATATCGGCCCGGTCAACCTGCGCGCCGAAGCCGAGGCGACCGAGCTCGACCAGCAATTGACCGGCATGCAGACCGAGCGCTCCGATCTCATCAGCGCGGTTTCGCGCCTGCGCCAGGGCATCGCCAGCCTGAACCGCGAGGGCCGCGAGCGCCTGCTGGCCGCCTTCGAGCTGGTCAGCGGCCATTTCGAGCACCTGTTCACCCGCCTGTTCGGCGGCGGCAAGGCGCATCTCAAACTGACCGAATCGGAGGATCCGCTGGAAGCCGGCCTGGAGATCATGACCAGCCCGCCCGGCAAGAAGCTGCAGGTCATGTCGCTGCTCTCCGGCGGCGAGCAGGCCCTGACCGCCCTCGCTCTGCTTTTCGCGGTCTTCCTGGTCAATCCGGCACCGATTTGCGTGCTGGACGAGGTCGATGCGCCGCTGGATGACGCCAATGTCGAGCGCTTCTGCGACCTCGTGGACGAGCTCGCCGGCCAGACCGGCACCCGCTTCCTGGTGATCACCCACCACCGCCTCACCATGGCGCGGATGGACCGCCTGTTCGGCGTCACCATGGCCGAGCGCGGCGTCTCGCAACTGGTCTCGGTGGACCTCCAGGAAGCGGCCCGACTCCGGGCGGCTTCCTGAGCTCTTTTTCTGCGGTTTTACCGAGTTATTTCAGCGCCTTACCGTGACAGGAATCAACTTGACGCGCCGCGGGGCATTACCTATGTTGCGCGCGCTCGCGGCGGGGCAACTGGCGCGAACAATTGAGTTTGGTGCGCAGGGAATCGCTCGAGGATCAAGGGATGCCCGAGAACGACCCGGACCTGACTTCTCTCAATGCGCAGCTCAAGGCCGCGCGGGAGCGAAGCCCGTCGCCGGAGTCGAGATCGGACGCGGCAAGCCAAAACCGTTCTGGCATGGCAACCGGAATGCGGCTCAGTGCGGAGCTGCTCGCGGGTGTCCTGCTGGGGTTGGGGATAGGCTGGGGCCTGGATCGCTGGCTGGGAACCGGCCCTTGGCTGCTTCTGGTCTTCATGATCCTCGGCACGACCGCGGGCATCCTCAATGTGATCCGGTCGGGGAACCGACTGGAGCGGCAGGCTGACGCAGCGGCGAAGACAGAGACCAGAGTTAGAAATACTGAGACTGACAAGGATTGAACCCGCACCGCCATGGCGGCCGGGCCAACCGGGGTAGCAATAGTGGCTGATAGCGAATCTCCTCTCGCGCAATTCACGGTCAAGAAGATCGTCGATCTCCATATCGGCGGTCTCGACGTCTCTTTCACCAATGCCTCGCTCTTCATGGTGATCGCCGCGGCGCTGATCACCCTCTTCATGGTGGCCGCCATGCGCCCCCGCGCCATCGTGCCGGGCCGGTTCCAGGGTGCCGCCGAGCTGTTCTACGAATTCGTCGATAACATGCTGGTCGAAAATGTCGGCGTCGAAGGCCGCCGTTATTTTCCCTTCGTGTTCTCGATCTTCATGTTTGTGTTCTTCTGCAACATTCTCGGCCTGCTGCCGATCGGCTTCGCGGAAGGCGGCTTCACGGTCACCAGCCATATCATCGTCACCTTCGCCCTGGCGCTGATGGTGTTCGTCGTGGTGACCATCATCGGCTTCATCCGCCACGGCTTCCATTTCCTGCGGCTCTTCGTGCCCAGCGGCGTTCCCTGGCCGATCCTGCCGATCCTGGTGCCGATCGAG
>DASYDA010000236.1:0-2085 GCA_036499865.1 Dongiaceae bacterium
CCGGCCTGGAAATTGAGGATGTTGTCGAGGCCGATGCGCACCAGGCGTTCCAGCGCCGCGGTGCTGTTGAAGCCGATATGCGGGGTCAGCACCACATTGGGCAGGGTCTTCAGCGGGCGGTCGGGAAACGGCTCGGTCGGGAACACGTCCAGGCCGGCGCCGAAGATCCGGTTTTCGCTCAGCATGGCTTCCAGCGTGTCGTAGTCGATCAGGCCGCCCCGCGCGGTGTTGATGACGATGGCATTGGGCTTCAGCCGGTTGAGCAGCGCCGCATCGATCAGGCCCCGGGTCGCATCGTTCAGCGAGAGATGCAGCGACACGACATCCGAGTTCTTGAAGAGCTCGACGAGATCGACGAATTTGACGGTGGAGAAATTGCGACGATAGCGGCTGGCGGTGCGGGTCCAGGCCACCACTTCGAGGCCGAGTCCGAGCGCCATCCGGGCGGTCTCGCGGGCGATCGGGCCGAAGCCCACCAGCCCGATCCGTTTGCCTTTGAGCTCGAGGCCTGAAGGGTATTCGGCCCAGCCGCCGCCGCGCACGATGCCGTCAAAGCGCGGAATATGCCGCGCCACCGAGAACATCAGCGCGATCGCATGTTCGGCGACGGTGCGATCCCCATAGCCGGGCGTGTTGGCGATGCGGATGTTGTGTTCCTTGGCCGCCGCGAAATCCACATAGCCATCGACGCCGATGCCGAGGAAAGACACGAGTTTCAGGTTGGGGCAGGCGGCCATCACCTCGCGGGAGACCTTCGCCCAGCCGAGCAGTATGGCATCCGCCTCGCGGCAATGCCCGATCAGGGCCGCGGCATCGTCCTTTGAGCCGACATCGATCGCGATGCTGGTCCCGGCCGGCAAGGGCCAGGAACGAATCATCTGCGCGGCTTCCTCCGAGGCATCGGGATAGGCGATCAACGGCACGGCAATCCCCAATATCCAGTCGCAACATCTGGGCGGTCCGCCGTCATCTTGGCCGATCTTTCCGCGGCGATCCAGCGAAGCAGGGAAGAAAGTCGACGATTTCATCGTGGGGCCCTAGACTTCGCCGCAATCAACGTAGAGATCGAGGAGCCAAGGCATGAAACCGGTGGTCTGGGGTATCATCAGCACGGCCGAGATCGGCATGAAGAAAGTCAATCCGGCGATGCTCAAGGGTAAGGGCATGACCGTAAAGGCCATCGCCTCCCGCGACCAGGCCAAGGCCGACAAGGCCGCGAAGGAACTCGGCATCCCGAAGGCCTATGGCTCCTACGAAGCGCTGCTCGCGGATCCCGAGATCGAGGCCGTCTACAACCCGCTGCCGAACCATCTCCATGTCCCGGTCTCGATCCAGGCCTTGAAGGCGGGCAAGCATGTGCTCTGCGAGAAGCCCATCGCCTTGACCGCCCAGGAGGCGCTCGAACTGGTGGAGGCGGAGCGCGCCAGCGGCAAGCTCTGCGCCGAGGCTTTCATGGTGCGCTGGCATCCGCAATGGCAGCTCGCGAAGAAGCTGATCCTGGAAAACCGGATCGGCGATATCCGCGCGATCCAGGTGGGTTTCAGCTATTTCAACGACGATCCCAAGAATGTCCGCAACATGGCCGATATCGGCGGCGGCGGCATCTACGACATCGGCTGCTACGGCATCGTCTCCGGCCGCTATCTCTTCGGCTCCGAGCCGGAGCGGGTGGTGGCGCTGGTCGAGCGCGATCCCAAATTCGGCACCGACCGTTTGGCGAGCGCCATCCTGAAATTCCCCGGCGACCGGCAATTGAGTTTCATGGTCTCGACCCAGCTCGTGCCCTATCAGCGCGTCCAGGCCTATGGCACCAAGGGCCGGATCGAGATCGAGATTCCCTTCAACGCGCCGCCGGGGCAAGGCTGCCGCCTATTCGTCGATACCGGCAAGGACCTGATGGGCGGCGGCATCACCGTAGAGACCGTTCCGCCCTGCGATCAATATACGCTGCAGGCGGAAGCTTTCTCCCGCGCCATCCGCCGCGAGGAGACCTGGCCCTTCCCGATGAGCGACGCGGTCCAGAACATGCGCATCATCGACGCGCTCTATAAGAGCGGGGAAAGCGGGAAGTGGGAGGCGGTTTAG
>DASYDA010000237.1:0-4268 GCA_036499865.1 Dongiaceae bacterium
CCAATAGTTCAGCTCCATGATCCGGGCATACATTTCCAGCCAGTCGCCGATCTTGTCCTTCGGCGAGAAGACCGGCCAGTTGTCGGGGAAGGGGAGGTAGGGCAGGTGGTCGTACCAGACGGGATCGTGCAGGCAGAGCGATTTGTAGCGCTTGCGCCAGGAATCGCCGGGGCGTTCGTGCTTGTCGATGATGACGGTCGGCACGTTCAGCCGCCGCAATCGCGCGCCGAGCGCGACACCGCCCTGGCCACCGCCGACGATCAGCACGTAAGGCTGGCGGTCGATACCGAGCTCGGCTTCCTCCTGCGCCTTGCGTTCCGCCCAGGAAAGACGATCCGGGATGACGCCATGCTCGGCGCCCATCGGGCGTGCCGTGCCCTTCTGCTCCTCGAAGCCCTTCAGCTCCGTCATGCTGGTGAGCAAGGTCCAGCACTGGTCGCCCTTGAGGCGCAGGAGGCCGCGCCCGCGCGCCGATGCGGTCTCGAAGGTGAACCAGCATTCCGTGACGCCGCCCGCTTCCGTGGCCTCGCCGTCGATCCGCCAATGGCTCGGCTGCACCCGCGCGAGCTGCGCCTGCAGCATCGCAGCGATCTCTCCGCGGCTCTCGCAGGTCTTGATATTCCAGGTGAAAGTGACGAGATCGCGCCAATAGCACTCGTCGTCGAACAGCGCCGTGGCGGCCGCGATATCGCCCTTGGTCAGGGTTGAATCGAAAAGCGCCAACCAGCCGGCCGCCCGTTGCGTTGCGGTGGATTCAGTCGCCGCAATATCGCCCATACTGCACCTCCCAGTTTCGAGTGCAGGCTGATTGCCTCAGCTTCTTCGGGTTCGCGTCTTTGGGAGGATGCTAGCGCCGCAAGCGGCAAGCGTCGATAGCCGATATCGCCTTACTGGCTGGGCAGTCCCGGGATATCCGCCGGCGGTCCGTTTTCCAGCAGTTTTTGCGCGACCTTGCGGATGGCGAGCCAGACGGCCTCGCCGTCGCTGTCGCCCTGCGCGAACATCTCATCCGCTTTCACGGAACACTCGATCGGCGCCAAAGCTCCATAGCGCTTCACCATGGCGAGCGCGGATTCCCAGATGTCGGTCGGGTGCGAGAGAGCCGGATGCGGGTTCGCGGGGTCCATGCGGCGAGTATAGCAGAAATCCCCGGCCGGAACGCCACCGGTACCGGAGACTATCAGAAGGGAATACAAGCCCGGCGGCCGCTCATGCCACCCTATCGCTGCTCATTTCCGGGATGCGTGGTTTTCGCATCGGGGACAGAAATCGACGTCCGGTCTCCCATGCCTCGATCAGATATCGCGCCCGGTTCTCGGGGCTCTGCTCCACGTCATAGAAAACCTGCATCTCGACATCGCGCAAGCCGCAGTAGCCAAGCACGCCGATATCCATCTGAACGCGCATGGCCTCGTTATAGCCATATTTGCGATAGGTCGCTTCCCGCGAGCCGCCGATGCCGAGCAACAGCGTCGGCCGGTCGCGCAGCCGGCCGCGCGAGATTCCCGGCTCGAAGGAATACGCCCAGCCCTCGCTGAACACCCGGTCGATCCAGCCCTTGAGCATGGCCGGGAATGACCACCACCAGACCGGGAAGACGAAGGCCAGCGCCTCGGCGCGTGCGACGCGCTCCTGCTCGCGGCCGATCGCCGGCGGCATGCTCTCGCCGCGGAATTGGGCGTAGTCGTCCGGCTGGAAACAGGGGTCGAAGCCCTCGCGATAGAGATCGGCGACTTCCACCGTATCGTCGGTGTTTTCGCGCAAGCCCGCGAGAAGGGCATCCAGCACGGCGCCGGTATAAGAATCCCTTTTGGGATGAGCAAAGACGACGAGCGTGTGCATGGATAAAGGTCCTTCGGTCGGCCGCGGTCGTGGCCGCTAGACCATCACACAAAGCCACCCTTGTCCAAAATCTCCAGCGGTCGTCCCGGTGCCGAAAGGCCTTCCTGGAAACTGGAGGGGCGGAAACCTGTTCTACCGATCCGCCGCCTTTGCCCGCTTGAGCGCCTCGCGCAGCGCCCTGGAGGCCACCCGCAGCACGCCCACCATCTCCGCCTTTGCACCTTCGTGCCCCTCGAGCGTTTCCCAGTAAGTGAGCTGCTGCTCCAACCCCCGGAGCACATGGGTAGAACCCTCGAAAACGCTGTTTTCGCCCTGGACCCTGGGTTCGGCCCTGGGTTCGTCGTTAATTTCGATCCTGGCTTCCCTGGACCCTTTGCTTTCCTTGGACATGCGGCCTCCCATCGATTTCCGCGGTGAAGTCCACGGGTGAAGATTGTGAGGTAAAACGGCGATGGGCTGCCCAACGTTCCCGTTTGCCGGGATCGGCACGCCGTTTGCACGCATTTTCGTCGCTACGATCGGGCCGGTTCCAGGACATGCCGGGTGAAGCCCTCGCTGAGCTTTTGCAGTTCGCCGGCCAGGACGCGATCGGCGGTGACCACCGGAACCGCGGACCGGACCTGCAACAGCAGCGCGCGCAAGGCCGAAGATAGGTCCTCGCGCTTATTGAGATGCAGGGCCTGTGAAGCGGTGACGGCGAGCACTGCGAGAGCGCGGTCGAGCGTCTGGCCCGCTTTCGCTTCCTTGGGCCAGGCCAGGAAGACGGGCGAGGCGACATCGTCCTGGCCGAAGACCGAGCCATCCATCGCCGGTATGAAGCTCCGCTGCGCCAAGCTGCGCGCCTCCTCGACGAAGCCGGCGATCGCCATGGGGAGGTAGCCGAGGGCGCCGTGGCCGTCGGATTCGCCGACCTCGCGCTCGGAGAGCAGGAAATCGGGGAAACCGGAAGCGCGGCCGTTCAGCAGGCTCACGCAGAGCCGCCCGGCGAGCAGGCAGAGATCGGCCCAGACTCCCGTCAAGCCGTCGATGGCCGGCGCGGCCAGCGCGTTGTGGAAGCCGCCGGTGCTGAGGCAGCGGCCATGCGGATGCCGGGCATCGGGCTCGAGATAGGTGGGGTTGTGCGTGACCGCGGGAAGGGCGGTGGCGGCCAGATCTTCCGCTTGTCCCACCGCCCAATGCGCCTGGGCGAGCACCGCCGGAATGATGCGATAGCCGACCGGCGCCTGATGGTCGCGCGATGCAGTGGAGGCCGTCGGCGGACCGAGCAGCGTGTTCAGCGCCTGAAAGGCGGCGCGATGATGCTCGCCGCCCCAAAGCGCGGCCAAAGCGGGGTCGAAATGCTCGCGCGGCGCGGTGAAGGCCTCGATGGCCAGCGCTAGAACCTCTTGCACCAGCCCTAGCCGGCGACGTGCCGCGATGGCGGCATCGGCCAGCAAAGCCGCGGCGCCCGGTGAGCCGTTGATCAATGTGCTGCGTTCGCCGGGCAAGAGTTCGAACTTCTCGGAGAGGGCGGCGAAGAGCGGATAGGTCGCGAGAATCTCGCCGGCACCGCCCTGGCCGGAACAGGCGACGGGCGGCATCGCGCCGTCGTTCAGCATGTCCACGATGCCCTCCGCCAGGCGGAGTGTCGAAAAGGCATGGCCTTCGAGGATATTGGCGAAGCGCGCCAGCGCCATGCCGCGCACCACGCGCTCTGGAAAGTAATCGCCGAAAGCGACCGCGGCGGGAAACGGCTTCAACCGCGCCAGCCGTGCCATCTGCGCTTCGGTCATGCGGTAGCCGATCATCTCGCCCTGGCCCTGATTGACGCCGTAGACGCCATGCTCGGAATCATTGGCGAGGAGGGCTTCGAACTCAGCCCGCCGCCGCGCGATCCGTTGCTTGGCCTCCGCCGCCAGTGCGATCTTCTCGCCGTGCCAGGCAACGCGCCGGACAAGCTCCAGCGTCAGATCGGATCGCGCATTCAAAGTCAGCAACTGCCCCTCCCGGATTCCGATGAGATCGGCGCGATGCTACAGGTGGGGAGGGCGGCGGGACAGCGCGGAACGCGCTGGATGCAAGTGAAAGAAGGCGACGGGGTGGGCGCTTGTCCCAACCCCGCCCTCGACTTCAGTTCGCGATCAGAACGGCTTGCACTTGCCGCCGCCATTCTTGTAGGTCCCGATCAGCGGGTCGCCGAAATAATCCTTCTTCGACCGACACGTCTCCAGGCAAGCCGTGACGCCGCATTTTTCGAAGGCCTCGCCCGAGAGATGCCCTGGGGAACCGTCCGAGTTCTGGATATGGCACTGGCAGTCGCCGTTCTTGTCCGCCTCCGCCGCAGAGGCGGCTTTGGACGTCCACACCACGTCGCTCGAGAGATTGAAGGGGCTCGTCCCCCGGTATATTTCAAAGCGCGCGGAATTCTCGACCACCAGGAAGAAATC
>DASYDA010000238.1:0-7910 GCA_036499865.1 Dongiaceae bacterium
GACGCATTGGATCGGTGACGGGACCGCGGGGAAGATCACCGCCGCCATCCGCCAGGAATCGGCGGCGCGTCAGCGCATCGCCGCCGCCATTCTCAAAGGCACGGATTGCGCCGCGCATCCCGAAGGCCATCATCTCTGGCTACGGTTGCCCCCGGGATGGTCCGGCGCGGAATTCGCCAATCAGGCGCGGCGCTGGAAACTGGCCGCGGTGCCGCGCAGCGCCTTCGCCGTGGCCAGCGGCGAGCCCGAAGACGCCGTGCGGATCGCTCTCGGCGCCGCATCGGATCGCGATCAGCTCGCGGGCGCGCTGCAGCTCGCGGCCGATGCGCTGGCGCATCTGCCCGAGGTGATGTCCAGCGCCGGGTGAGAAAGGCGCCGGCAAACAGTCGTTACCGGATTCGCATCAATGCCCCGGCGCGAGGCGGCGGTAAGAGAGCGCTTCCGCGATGTGCAGCCGCTTGACCGTATCGGCACCCGCAAGATCGGCCAGCGTGCGAGCGACACGCAGCACGCGGTGATAGCCGCGCGCGGAGAGCTTGAATTTCTCGACCGCTTGCGCGAGCAGCTTCCGGCCTTCGGGTTCAGGGGTCGCTACTTGATCGAGCAATTCGCCGTCCGCCTCGGCATTGGTGCGGACGCCGGCATTCTTGTATCGATCCGTCTGGATCTTGCGGGCACGCGCGACACGCGCGGCCACTTCCGCGCTGCCCTCCGCCGGTGGCGGCAAAGCGAGATCGGCGGCAGCCACCGCCGGGACGTCGACATGGAGATCGATGCGATCGAACAGCGGACCCGAAATCCGCGACTGATAGTCCAGTGCGCATTTCGGCGCCTTGCCGCAAGCGAGCGATGCATCGTCCAGGTGCCCGCAACGGCAGGGATTCATCGCCGCGATCAATTGGACCCGTGCCGGATAGGTGACATGCGCATTGGCGCGCGCCACGGTGACCCGGCCGGTCTCCATGGGCTGACGCATCGATTCCAAAGTCTGGCGCTGGAATTCCGGCAGCTCGTCCAGGAAGAGGACGCCCAGATGCGCCAAAGAAATCTCGCCGGGTTTCGCGCGCAGACCGCCGCCGACCAGCGCCGGCAAGGATGCCGAGTGATGCGGGTCCCGAAATGGGCGCTTGCGGATCAGTCTGCCCTCGCTCAGCGATCCCGCGAGCGAATGGATCATGGAGACTTCGAGCGCCTCCGCCGGATCGAGCGGCGGCAGAATGCCGGGAAGCCGCGCGGCCAGCATCGACTTTCCCGATCCGGGCGGGCCGATCATTAGCAGATTGTGACCGCCCGCCGCGGCGACTTCGAGCGCGCGCTTCGCGGTCTCCTGGCCTTTGATGTCCTTCAAGTCGAGATCGCGGCCTTCAGATGCCGCGATGCGCGGCTCCGGCGGGCTCAGGATCTGCGAGCCCTTCAAATGGTTGATCAGCGAAACCAGATCCCGCGGCGCCACCACATCGATCTCTCCCGCCCAGGCCGCTTCGCCGCCTTGGGCCGCCGGACAGATCAGGCCCAGCTCCTCGGAAGCGGCATGGATCGCGGCCGGCAGCACGCCGGAGACCGCGGTGATCCGGCCGTCGAGGCCGAGCTCGCCCAGGACCGCATAGGGCGTCGCCGAATCGGCTTCTAGCGCGCCCATGGCGATCAGCATGCCGAGCGCAATCGGAAGATCGAAGTGGCTGCCCTCTTTGGCGACATCCGCCGGCGCCAGGTTGACGATGATGCGCTTCGGCGGCAGGCCAAGCCCGATCGCGGTCAAGGCGCCGCGCACCCGCTCGCGGCTTTCGGCCACCGCCTTGTCCGGCAGGCCGACGACGGCGAAGGCCGGCAGCCCGTTCAGGATCTGCACCTCGACATCGACGGGAAGGACATCGATGCCCTGAAACGCCACGGTGCGGATCCGCGCTACCATCGATGCGCCATTGCGTCGTCGCACGCCCGAACTTCACGATCCACCTGCAAGCCCTGCTCCCAACCTTGATCTACCGATGATGGCAAGGACTTGGGCGAAGCGCAACCTTTGGGGCGGCGCCGGCACACCAAGCCTCTGCGCCTATTCGGGTTGACCCCGGCGGCCTCGGCCGAGACCGCCGCCAGCATGGCCGACGTGCCGGCCATCGAAGGGAAGGCGTCCGGCGCGGCTATGCTGTCTATAGTCCTTCGTACACAAGCTTCGTGAAGAATTTCGAATCGATCACAAATCTTCCCCATTTGTCGTCGAAGGCCGCGGTCGGCTTCGCCGCTATGGTGTCTTCGAGGGATTTCCCCTGTGACTTCAGCGCAGCGACCTTATCGCGCACCGTGACCAGCATATCGCGAAATTCAATCAATTGAGCGCGGTTGCCGACCGGCCCATGACCAGGAACCAGGATTGTTTTATCCGTGGTGCGTTCGAGTGCCTTGTTGGCCCAGGCGATGGCAGCATTGACGCTGCCGCCGTCTTCGTTGTCGATGAACGGATAGTTTCCGTTCCAGAACGTGTCGCCGAGGGCCAACACATCGGCCTTTTCGAAATACACCCACACATCGCCGTCGGTGTGGCCGGGGCCGAAATGCTCCACCTTTATGGAGTCGCCCGCAAAGGTGAACTCCCTCTCATTTTCCACGACGATCGTCGGGCGCGCGCCGGCTGGAACGGGAGCGAACGTCCAATTCCAATCATCGACGTGAGTGGTCTCGGAAAGATGCTTCAGCGTATTTCTCTGCGCAATGATCGCGGCGCCCGCTGCATGCATCCACTCGTTTCCGTCGGTATGATCCCAGTGCCAATGGGTGTCTACGACGTATTTCAACGGTGACGGGCCGATCTTATTGAGAGCCGCCTGCAATTTGTCTTTCGACGGCTTGATGCCGGCATCGACGAGGAACTTGCCCTCGCTTTCCGACAGAACCACGATATTCCCCCCGGATCCCATCAGGACATTGATGTTGCCGCGCAAGGGGACGGTGACGATGTCGCCCTTGGCTCGCTCCAGATATCGCGCGCCGGCCCCGGTATGGAAATAGTCTCCTTTTACTGGCGCACCGGCGGTTGCGGGGGCGGCATATCCAGAAGCAAGAAGAGCCGAACACAGGAATACGACGATCGACGGAATTACAGGCAGGTTTATTGGCATGATCTGGATGCCTTCCCTAACGCATGTTAGGTCCTGTACTCGATCATTGTAGCACAAATCAGCGAACGGTGATTCAAGCTCCTGGGGAATCTGGGAAGCCGGTTATGCGCTACGACCTTGCAGATCGGGAGTGGAGCGTCACCGAGCCCGTTCTGCCGAAGGGGCGTCCGGGGCCACGGCGCAGGGAGAACCGGCGGGTGATGAACGGCATCTTTTAGGTGCTGCGCAACGGAGCGCCGTGGCGGGGCCTGCCTGAACGCTACGACCGATGATGGCAAGGCCGTCCATGAAGCGCAACCTTTAGAGAAGATCGACATGCTCTTCCTCGCCGAGACGTGACACGGAAGGCCGACCGAATGGTGTATTGAGCGCTCCCTCAATCCGCGCTTGAGTGCTGTTGCTGAGACCGCGTCGCCGGAGTTGTCCAGATGGGCCTGCTTGAACGCGAATCGGACATTCTTCACCTGCAGACCTGGCTGAGCGAGGTGGCGGTCGGGAGCGGGCGCATCGCGCTCGTCTTCGGCGAAGCCGGCATCGGCAAGACCTCGTTGCTGCAGGAATTCACCCAGGGATTTCCGTCCGGGCAGCGGCTGGCCGTCCGGGCGTTGTGGGGAAGCTGCGAGGCGCTGTTCACGCCGCATCCGCTGGCGCCCCTCTACGACATCGCGAGGCAGGTCGGCGGCGATTTCTCCGCAGCCATTGCGACGGCACCCAACCGGGAAATCACCTTCAACCTCACGGCTGATCATCTGGCGCAAGGCTCCAGGCCGACAGTGCTGGTGTTCGAGGATGCGCATTGGGCCGACGAAGCCACCCTGGATCTGATCAAGTTTCTGGGCCGCAGGTCACAGAGCCTCGGCACGATGCTGGTCGTCACCTATCGCGATGACGAAGTGGACGCGCGGCATCCTTTGCGGTCCGTTATCGGCGACCTGCCACCAGCTTTCCTGCGGCGATTGCAGCTCGCGCCACTGACCGCGAAGGGCGTCGCAACCCTTGCCGAGGCACAGGGGCGAACCGGCAACCATCGCCATGCAGCCACCCTTCACGCCGTCACCGGCGGGAATCCGTTTTTCGTGACGGAAGCGCTGGCCATGACGGAAGACATCGTGCCGCCGACCGTGCGTGACGCGGTCATTGCCAGGCTTTCGCGCATTTCGGATCCGGCGCGATCCATCGTCAATCTCACATCGCTGGTTCCGGGAAAGATCGAGCGATGGCTGCTCGACGAGCTCGCCACCGAGACCCTTGCCATATCGGAATGTATCGCCGTGGGAATGCTGGCTCTTCCCGACGGCGCGCTCGCCTTCCGACATGAATTGGCGCGCCGTGCCGTCGAGGAACATCTTCCCCTCGCACAGAAGCAGGCGCTGCATGCCCGCATCTTGAAGGCCCTGCTGGCACATGCCGAGGATCCCGTGCCCACCGCCCGACTGGTCCATCACGCGGAACAGGCGAGAGATGGCAGCGCGGTCCTGAACTTCGCGCCACTGGCGGCCGATCGCGCGGCATCGCTGGGTGCGCACCGGGAAGCCGCCGCGCATTACGCCATGGCGCTGCGCCACGCTGCCGCGCTGCCGGATAAAAGCCGCGCCGAACTGTTCGAGCGGCGGTCCTACGAATGCTATCTCACGGAGAAAATCCCGGAAGCCATCGAGGCTCGCGAAGCGGCCTTGGCGTTGTGGCGCGAAACCGGCGATCGTGTGAAAGAAGGCGATGCGCTGCGCTGGCTGTCGCGGCTCGCCTGGTCCAACGGACAAAAGGCGGCCGCCGAAAAATATGCGGTCGAGGCGGTTGAAATTCTCGAGCCGCTGAGCCCCGGCCATGAGCTCGCCATGGCCTATAGCAATCGTGCGCAATTGCACATGCTCGCCGGCGATGCCGTGGCCACGCTGCAATGGGGCCGGAAGGCCATCGATCTCGCCACGGCTCTGAACGATATCGAGACCCTCAGTCACGCCCTCAACAATGTCGGTACGGCCAAAGCGCTCAATCTCGATCCGAGCGGCCATCGCGATCTGGAGAACAGCCTGAAGCTCGCACTCGACGGCGGATTTTCCGAGCATGCGGCGCGCGCCTATACGAATCTCTCCAGTTCATACGTCCGATTGCGCGATTTCACCGCGGCCAAACGCTACCTGGCCGCGGGAATCGCCTATTGCCAGGATCGCGATCTCGATTTTTGGGCACGTTATATGACGACGTTCCGTGCTACCGCGCATCTTTCGCAAGGCGACTGGGACAAAGCCACCGAGGACGCCGAGATCGTCATTCAGAACCCCTCCGTCGCACCGGTTTCCAAGATTCCCGCTTTGATCGTATTGGGACTTGTCCGTGCCCGACGTGGCGACCGGGACGTGGACGCCTTGCTGGAAGAAGCGAAGGACCTGGCATTGCCGACCGGCGAGATTCAACGGATCGGTCCCGCCATCGCCGCGCGCGCGGAAGCAGCCTGGCTCAACGGCAGCCTGACACCGGATTTCCCATCGGATTCTGGGGAGATCCGGTCGGCCTTTGAAGTCGCGAAGAAGATGAACGAGCCCTGGGTCAGGAGCGAACTCGCGTTCTGGCTCTGGCGCCGCGACGGGGTTTCGGAAGCCGACCCGGAGATGGCGACACCCTTCGCGCTGCAGATCGGCGGAAATTGGCGCGAGGCGGCTTCCGCATGGCAGGCGCTCGGCTGCCCATACGAGCAGGCCGTGGCCCTGACGGACAGCCGGGAGGAACCGGCGCTGCGTCTCGCTTTGGAAATATTTGAAGGCCTCGGCGCCTGCCCCATGGCGGGAATCGTCCGGCGAAAGCTGCGTGCGAGCGGCATCCGCCGCATCGCCCGCGGCGCGCAGGAACGCACCCGGAAGAACCCCCATGGACTCACCGCGCGCGAGTTGGGTGTCCTGGCGCTTCTCGTCGAGGGTCGCCGTAACGCGGATATCGCGCGCCAGTTGTTCGTCTCGGAAAAGACCGTGGATCATCACGTTTCCGCGATCCTGGGGAAGCTCGGCGTGCGGTCCCGGGGCGAAGCGGCAGCAATGGCGGGCCGCGAAGGCCTCGTTGAACAGAGAAATGTGGTACTTACAACAAAAAAATAGGTACTTTTCCCGATTTATGTGGAACTCTTTGCATCTAGGCTGCGTTGCGCCGGATCTCACCGGTGGCAATTCAAGGAGAAGCCAAATGCCGCGCTACATGGTGGAGCGGGATTTTTCCGACGGGCTCAATATTCCGACCAATGATGACGGCGCCAAGATCTGCCTGACCGTCATCGATACGAATATGACCGACGGCGTCACCTGGGTTCATTCCTATGTGACAAGCGACAAGAAGAAGACCTTCTGCGTCTATGACGGCCCCAATCCCGAAGCCGTCCGACGGGTCGCGACCAAGAACAATCTGCCGGTGAACAAGATTTCAGAAGTCCGGGTTCTCGATCCGTATTTCTACCACTGAGAAAACGATCTCAGGCTTCAGCGACGTGCGGAGGCCCTGAAAAGGCCTCCGCCCGTTTGCATACGTGCTTATGCGTAAATCCTACAGACGACCCTATGGACGATGAGGAGCAAGCGCGTGGAACGTAACTTCGACTCGGCGGCGGAATCGGCCACCGGCGGAAACTGCCTTGAGAGCCCGCCCGCGAATTTCACGGGACAAGCGGCGACGATCTTGCGGTTCTCGACCCGTATCCTTCTCTCGATATGCGCGCGATCGGTGCGCGGCAGCGATACCATCCTCACATGGATGGATCGCAGCCGGCAAAGAGGCGCGCTGGATCGGTTGAGCGACCATATGCTGAAAGATATCGGCGTTTCGCGGGCGGATGTGGATCTCGAGACGAGAAAGCCGTTCTGGCATGATTGAGGATATGCCAAGAACAGCTTCTCGAGCGCGCTATCCCTGAAGCTGGCGCATCAAGGCCGGCATGTCGATCAAACCCCAACGCTCGCGAATCTTCCCCCCGGAGACGCGCCAGAACACCATTCCGAGGAATTCGACCTTGCGTCCGATTCCCGGCAGGCCGCAGAACTCGCCCTGATGCGTGCCGCGCCAAGTGCCGCGCACGGCCACCAGATCGCCTTCCGCCACGATATCTTCGATGGTCACCTTGAGATCCGGAAAGGCCGTCCGCAAAGCTCTGACATGCGCCTTGACACCCTCCGGTCCCGTGATCGTCGGGTCGCCATGATCGACAAAGTCGCCGGCAACCTGCTGATCGATCGCGCCCGCTTTATAGACATTGATCGTCGCCTCGTAATGCGCCCGTATCAACGCCTTGTTGACTTCCGACTGGTTCATGCCCCGGGCATCTCCGATGGTTCCGGCTGCATTGTCGTCTCAAGCCGCCCTGTGGTTCGAAACGTGCCGCCGGGCAGCGGTCCCGGAAAAGGAGTAGGCGCGGCCGGCCATGAGCGCGGCGAGAACTTCGGCGACGTGCCGAGGGTCGCGGGCGGAAATAGAAAGATGATGGGTCAAGACCAGCTCCAAAAAGTTGTCGCAACGGGCAATCAACCGCCGGTCTTCTAAGCCGAGACACCATGCAATCGCTATGACGGTAGTCACAAGGAGACAGCGTAATTCAGGGAGCCGCGCCGTCTTGCCAGGCGCCGCACAAGCGATTAAAATGGGGCGCATGAACGCATTACGCGCCAATCTCGCTATACGATTTTGGTACCGCTGGTACAACCCGGCGGTCTAGGAAGCGCATTTGTTGCTGAACCGAAGCCGCCCGTCCGAGGCGGCTTTTGCGTTTCAGACCAACCTCTCCGGTCAAGATCCGTAGAAAATACGCCAAGGAACGGT
>DASYDA010000239.1:0-4355 GCA_036499865.1 Dongiaceae bacterium
GCTCGATGCCAGCAAGCGGCATCATGTGGCGGTCAAGGAAGCGGTCTTCCCCTTCGCGCGCTTCCCCGGTGTCGACATCATCCTGGGGCCGGAGATGAAATCGACCGGCGAGGTGATGGGGCTGGATTCCACCTTCGCCCGAGCTTTCCTGAAAGCGCAAATCGGCGCCGGCCAGCGCCTGCCGCGCACCGGCACGGTGTTCATCTCCCTGAAGGACAAGGACAAGCCCGCCATGGTTCCGGCGGCGCGGCGACTCCTGGAAATGGGCTTCGACATCGTGGCGACGCCGGGCACCGCCTCTTTTCTCCGAAACCAGGGGCTGGACATCAGAGCCATCAACAAGGTGCATCAGGGCAGCCCGCATATCGTCGAGGCCATGCAGCGCGGCGAAATCAAATTGGTTTTCAATACGGTAGCGGGCCAGAAGGCGATCGCCGACAGCTTCAGCCTGCGCCAGGCGGCGTTGACCGGCCAGATTCCCTATTACACGACCATGGCCGGCGCCTTGGCCGCCGTGGAGGCGGTCGGCGCCTTGGCGACCGGGGATCTTGAAGTCGCCCCCCTGCAATCGTACTTTAATGTAACGACTGCCTAACAATCCGGGCCTGTCGGGAGTAGCGCCGCCTTGAAGGAGGCGGCTCGCCCGAGGGGTCGCTTTTGCGTTTCGGAACCTGAAAATGACCAAGATCCCCATGACCGCCGACGGTTTCGACCGTCTGGAAGAAGAGTTGAAGCAGCTGAAGTCGGTGGAGCGCCCCGCCATCATCCGCGCCATCGCGGAAGCGCGCGAGCATGGCGACCTCTCGGAAAACGCCGAATATCACGCCGCCCGCGAGCGCCAGAGTTTCATCGAGGGCCGGGTCCTGGAACTCGAAGACAAGATCGCGCGCGCCGAGGTCATCGACGTTTCGAAGCTTTCGGGCAAGGTCGTGAAGTTCGGCGCCACGGTGACGCTGATCGACGAGGATACGGAAGAGAAGACCGCCTATCAGATCGTCGGTGAGGACGAAGCCGACATCAAATTGAAGCGCCTCGCCATCACGGCGCCCTTGGCGCGTGCCCTGGTCGGCAAGCAGGTAGGCGAATCCGTCGAAGTCACCACGCCCGGCGGCTCGAAGTCCTACGAGATCGCCAAAGTCCAGTTCAAATAGCGCAGCCCCCATCCGCCATGCGGTCGCGATTCTTCCTCTGGTTCGCGGCGATGGCTTTGCTGTCGCCGTTCGCACTGGCCGGCGCGGCCTTCGCGGCTTCCGATGACAGTTATCTGCTCGCGCTGACCTGGCAGCCGGGCTTCTGCGCCAGCGGTGATCATGCCAAGGGTGCTGAATGCAAGGCTTCCAATGCGCCGCGCTTCACCCTGCACGGCCTGTGGCCGGATTGGGATGTGAATGGCGACGGCCGGCAGAACGCTGATGATGCCTATTGCCTGCCGGGCGAGAGCGGCCGCAAGTCGATCCTCGAATTGGAGGCGCTTGCCGGCAAGGACGGCGACTGGCGGAAGCTGCCGGAGGTGACGCTCTCCGCGGCCAGCCGCAGCGATCTCGCGGGGGTCATGCCGGGCGTTCAAGTCGGCCTGGAGCGGCACGAATGGTGGAAGCACGGGACCTGCTCCGGCCTCCAGCCCGATGACTATTTCGCCACCGCGATCCTGCTGCTGCGTCAGGCCGAGCGCGGCGCGCTGGCGCATCTGGTGACCGGCCAGGCGGGCAAGATCGTGGATCGCAATGCCCTGCTGAAGGCCTTTGCGCAGGATTTCGGGCCGCAGAGCACGCGTGCCTTGACGCTGGATTGCGCCAGGATCGGCGCCGCATCCGCACTAATGGAGATCCGCATCCGCGTGAAGCGCGACAGCATCGCGCGAGGCCTCAACGCCGATGGCCTAGCGATCCCCGAAAAGGCGCCGAGGGGCGATTGCGCCGCGAAGATCCTGATTCCGAAGAGCGGGCCCTAGCGCGGCATCATTCCGAGGCCGCCGCCGGCTTCGCTTCATCCGCCTCGACCGGGACGCCGGCCAGGAGCTTCGAGGTGCGGATCGCCAAGGCCGATTTCACGTGGCTCACATTGGGCGCCGGGGTGAGATTGGTGGTGAGGAATTTCTGATAGGCGTCCCAGTCATGGGCGACGATCTTCAGCAGGAAATCGGTTTCGCCCGCCAGCATGTGGCATTCGCGGACCAACGGCCAGGTCGCCACCAGGGCCTCGAAGGCCTTGAGATCCGCCTCCGCCTGGCTGCTCAGGCCCACATGGGCGAAGATGGTGACGCCGAAGCCGAGCGCCTCGGCATTGACGTCGGCATGGTAGCCCTTGAGGTAGCCGGCCTCTTCCAGGGCGCGGACCCGGCGCAGGCAAGGCGGGGCGGAAATGCCCGCCCGGGCGGCCAGATCGACATTCGTCATGCGCCCATCGGCCTGCAGGTCGGCCAGAATTCTAAGATCGATCTTGTCCAATTTGGCGCGGCGCATGAAATGATCCTTTGGTCCCGCGTGATTTAACGCAATTATATTACTGCGAATTTACTTTCGTAAATACTCCTGTCGTAAATCATGGTTCAATCTTCATGGCTTGGACTTCAGCGCCCTGGGGGCGGCGTCGCGTTGCCTCCATGACAGCCCGAGGACCTTCGCAGCTGGAGCTATCCTGGAACGCCACCCTGGGTTTCAATACGACCGCTCTTGATGGAACACCGATGCATGATTCCCGGGATCTCGAGGATCTGACGGCCCGCCTTCGGCAGGAAACCGAGGCGCGGCGTGCCGCCGAACGGGAACTCGAGGAAGCGCGCCTCACGCTGGAATTCCTGCGCACCACGGCCGAGGAATCCCGCCGGGCCAAGAGCGACTTCCTGCGCAATATGAGCCATGAACTGCGCACCCCGCTGCATTCTATCATCGGCTTCGCCTCGCTCACGCTGGAGCGGTTGCGGAGCAAGGTCGCGCGCGCGGAGCTGGAGAATCTGCAGATCGTCCATGACAGCGCCAAGGACCTGATGCGGCTGATCAACCAGACGCTGGAGATCTCACGGCTGCAAACCGGCGACTACGTCTTCGAACCGGATCGCGTCTCCGTCGAGGAACTCCTGCTCTCCTGTCTCGACATCCGCCGGCCACAAATGACCGAAGTCGGTATCACGCCAATCCTGGAAGTCGGGCGGGATCTGCCCGGTGTGGTGGGTGATCGCTCCGCCTTGACCAAAAGCATGCTGGTCTTCATCGACAACGCGATCGCCTATTCGAACGGCGCGCGGGAATTCCTGATCGCGGCCGACCGCGCGGAGGATGGCATCGAGATCCTGATCGCGGATCGCGGCATCGGCATTCCGGAGGAATATCTGGAGAAGGTCACGGAGCCCTTCGTCCAGGTGGACAACCGGCTGAACAAGAAAACCGGGGGCGCCGGCCTCGGCCTGTCGATCGCCAAGGCGTTGCTGGAGAAGCAAGGCGGCAAGCTCCGCATCACCAGCCATCTCGGCCACGGGACCACCGTCCACGTGCATCTGCGCCCGGCCTGACCCCGGTCGCCGGATCAATGGCTTGTGCGCAGGGCGCCCGCCGGCGCCGGCGAAAATTTCATCCGGAATACACGGGGGGATTGTCAAGGAGGCGCCATTCCGGGCCTGGGCCGATCGGCGCGCGCGACCATATCGCGTGACTGTGACCGGCATAACTTGAGTCATGCGACGGAGCCACTTATGTTTAAGGCCAGGACCGATTTTGGCGACTCGTGAAAGCATCCAGCATGACGAAGGAATACAGGACCAAGGCGCTTATCATCGGCTCCGGTCCGGCCGGATACACGGCGGCCATCTATGCGGCACGCGCCAATCTGAAGCCGATCCTGGTTCAGGGTATCCAACCCGGCGGCCAGATGACCGTAACGAGCGATGTCGAGAATTATCCGGGTTTCGCCGATGTGATCGCCGGTCCCTGGCTCATGGAGCAGATGCAGAAGCAAGCCGAACATGTCGGTACCCAGGTGATGTTCGATACCATCACCGAGGTCGATTTCGCACGCCGGCCGTTCCGCGCGGTGGCGGATTCCGGCGATGTCTATATCGCCGATACGCTGATCATCGCGACCGGCGCCCAGGCGCGCTGGCTGGGCCTGCCTTCTGAACAGAAATTCCGCGGCTACGGGGTTTCCGCCTGCGCCACCTGCGACGGTTTTTTCTTCCGCGAAAGGGAGGTCGTGGTGGTCGGCGGCGGCAATACCGCGGTCGAGGAGGCGATCTACCTCACCAACCACGCCACCAAGGTGACGCTGGTCCATCGCCGGGATCACCTGCGCGCCGAGAAGATCATGCAGGAGCGCCTGTTCCGCAACCCGAAGATCCGGGTGATCTGGGACAGCACCGTCGA
>DASYDA010000240.1:0-8839 GCA_036499865.1 Dongiaceae bacterium
TAGATGCGCTCGATGGCGCAGCAGCATTGGCCGGAATTGAACATGGCGCCATCGACCAGGTTCTCGATCGCATGATCGAGCTTGGCGTCGGCACGCACATAGGCCGGATCCTTGCCGCCGAGTTCGAGCCCGAGGCCTATGAACTTGCCCAGCGCCGCCTGCTGCACGGCATGGCCGCCGGAAACCGAGCCGGTGAAGTTTACATAGGCAACTTCCGGCGCCGCGATCACTTTCGCCGTATCCTCATGGGTCAGCACCAGATGCTGGAACAGGCCCTTGGGCAGGCCGGCGGCGTCGAAGGCCTCCTGGAAACGCTCGGCGCAAAGCGGCGTCTGGGCGGAATGCTTCAGGATGACGGCATTGCCCGCCATCAGCGCCGGCACCACTCCATTGACCGAGGTGAGATAAGGATAATTCCAAGGAGCCACGATGAAGACGGCACCCAAAGGCTCGCGATGGATGAAGCGGGTAAAGCCCGGCTTATCGGTCGCTTCGATATCCGCCAAGGCTTCCGGCGCGATCTGGATCATATAGCGCGCGCGTTCCTCGAAGCCGCGCATCTCGCCGGGGCTCTGGCTGATCGGCCGGCCCATCTGGCGGGTGATTTCCTCGGCGACGGCATCCTTATGGGTGAGGAAGATGTCGACCGCCTTGGAGACCAGCTTGGCGCGCTCCGCCACCGGCACGGATTTCCAGGCACGCTGCGCTTCGGTCGCGGCGCGCAAGGTGGTGGCGATTTCCTGCGCGGTGGCGTAAGGCCGCTCGACATAGACCGAGCCGTCAACGGGAGTGATGGTCTTCTGTGTGGCGGGCATGGTGGCGATGTGCTCCTCGATGTTCTCGGGTATGGCTCTCTGCTTCAGTCATGGCCGGACTTGGTCCGGCCATCCATGCCTTTCCTAAGTCGCGGTCAAAGGCGTGGATGCCCGGGCCAGGCCCGGGCATGACGACAGGAAAAAGCCCGTTCGTCCCGCATGCTCAAATGATCTCGAAATACCGCGCGAGTTCCCAATCGGTGATCGCCTTGCGGAACTCGCGTTCTTCCCATTCCCGGGTCGCGGCGTGGTGCTCGACGAATTCGTCGCCGAAGAGTTCGCGCGCCGCGCTCGATTTCTTCAGGCGCTGCGCTGCGTCCCAGAGGGTGCGCGGCAGGTCGAACTTTGCCGGATGCTTCATCTCATAGGAATTACCGACGATAGGCTTGGTCGGCTCGATCTTGTGTTCGATGCCGTAGAGGCCGGAGCCGATCGAAGCGGCAAGGGCGATGTAGGGATTGCAGTCGGCGGCGGCGATCCGGTATTCGACGCGCTGAGACTTCTCCGAGCCGGGGATCACCCGCAAGGCGCAGGTCCGGTTCTCGACGCCCCAGGTCGCATCGGTCGGCGCCCAGAAGCCGGGAATGAGGCGCGAATAGGAATTCACGGTGCTAGCGATCATGGCGAGCACTTCCGGCATCAACTGCTGCTGGCCACCTATGAACCAGCGCATCTTGTCCGAGATGTTGTGCTCTTTCTTCGCGTCATGGAAGACGCTCTTGCCGTCCTTCCCCTTCAGCGAGATATGGATATGGCCGGATTGTCCCGGATAGTTGTTCGACCATTTGGCCATGAAGGTCGCCATCATGCCGCGGCGCTGGGCGATCACCTTCATGACGGTCTTGAACAAGGCGCCGCGATCGGCGGATTCCAACGCCTTGTCGAAGGTGATGGCGGCTTCCAGCACGCCGGGGCCGGTCTCGGTGTGCAGGCCCTCGATCGGCATCCGCATCTTCTCGCAGGTGTCGAGGATCTCGTGATAGAGCTCGGCCCAGACCGAATTGCGGATCATTGAATAGCCGAACCAGCCGGGGCTCATCGGCGTCAGATCCTTGTAGTTCTTCTGCCGGATGCTCTCCGGCGTCTCGTCGAACATGAAGAACTCGAATTCCAGCGCGCTATAGACGTCGAAGCCCATCTTGGCGGCGCGATCCAGTACCCGGCGCAGGGTGCCGCGCGGGCAGACCGCTTCGGCCTTGTCGGCGAATTCGGCCAGGAAGAGCAGCATGTTGTCTTCGAAGGGGATGTCGCGGCAAGTGTTCGGCAGCACGCGCACCGGCGCATCGGGATAGGCGGTGTGCCAGCCGGTGTATTTCACGTTGTCGAAGAGCTGGTCGTGGCTGTCCCAGCCGAGCACCACGTCGCAGAAGCCGAAGCCGTTATCGAGCGCGGAGAAGAACTTCGCCTTCGACATGTACTTGCCGCGCATGATGCCGTCGCCGTCGAACACGGCGACCTTCACATGGGTGAGACCGCGCTCCTCGACGATCTTCTTGGCGTCCGCAACGGACTTCACTTGTTCCGGCTTCATCGGCATTGGATATCCCCATTGTGGCAAGTGTGGTTCGGCCGGATGAGCCGGACCCTTGTTGGATTTGTTCTTGCTTCGAGAATCTAGGCTCCCTGAACGGGGATAGCTTAGCCAGAGCAACGGCCCATCGCCACAGGATTCAGCCAAAGAAAAAGGGGAGGCAGTTGCGCTGCCTCCCCTGATATTCAGGCTATTTCGGCGGCCGAGATCAGCCGGCGCCGCCGAGTTGCGCTTCTTCGCGGGCGATCTCCGCCTGCCGCGCGGCGACCGCCTCAGGCGTCAGCGGCGGGCCTTGGAAGCGGTTTCGTTCCACGACCCACCAGATGATGGTCAGAACGATCACACCACCGACAAGGAGATAGCCGACCTTTTGGTTCGGCTCTTGCACGCCGACGACGATCAGCAAGATGCAACCGATAACCGCCAGCAAAGCAACCGGCTTCGAGAGACCGCCGAGATTAAACGGACCTTTCTTGGTCCACCACTTGCCTTCACCGATGAGACCCGCAGCGATCGGCATCGCGTAGGAGACATAGAGGAACACCGCACAGCCCGTGGAGAGCACCACGAAGGCGTCGCCGTAGAGCGTGGCGATGACCGAGAACACGGCGCTGGTCCAGATCGCATTTGCGGGCGTGCGATAGTTCCTGCTGACCTTGCGGAGCTTGGAGGAGAACCACGGGATACCGCCGTCGCGCGAGAAGGCATAGAGCATTCGCGAGGTCGAGGTGAGACCCGCCAGTGCGCAGAGGAAGTTGGAGATGACGATGGCGAAGATCAGCACCTGCTTCAGGATGGTCGGGTGGATCTGATCCATCACGAAGGTGAAGGAGCCCCAGCCCTTGGACGCGCCCTCATCGACCGAGGGGAGGACGAGAACAAAGGCGCAGACCATCACGTAGCCGAACACGCCGGACCAGAATACGGAATGGATCATGCCTTTCGGCACTTCCCGCGCGGCGTTGCGGGTTTCTTCCGAGGTGTGTCCGGATGCGTCGAAACCGGTGATCGTGTAGACGCCTTGCAGCAGCGCCAGGTAAAAGGCGACGCCCACCGCGGGCATGAAGCTCGCCAGCCAACGGTCGCTTGCCGGAGGTGCCCAGACGCCGCCGCCGGCATCGCCCGTATAGTCCTTGAAGGTGAACAGGCGACCGATATCGAAGCTCGGCGCATTGGCGAGCAGGGCGATGATCAGAACCACCGTTGCGGCGAAGATCAGATAGCCCGCGAAATCAGTCAGCTTGGTCGTCAGCCGGATGCCGACATGGTTGATGATCGCCTGCACGACGGTAACAGCCGAGATGAAGATCGTCTGTACCCACCAGCCATGATCGAAGGCGGCAGCCGAGGTCCAGCCAGTGACATCCATGCCGAGGGCATCACCGAGCAAGAGATCGCGGAACAGCAGGAAGACGCCGAAATTCACCGAGGACACGACGAACAGGAGACCGAGGAAGTTCAACCATGCTGCCAGCCAGCCAAAGCCCCGGTTGCCCAGCATGGAAGCCCAATGGTAGATGCCGCCGGCGGTCGGATAAGCGGAGGCGATCTGCCCCAGCGCGCAGGCGACCAACAGGGCGAAGATCGTCGCCAGCGGCCAGCCGAGGCCGAGCGAGGCACCACCGGCGCCGCTCAGCGAGAGCGGGAAGGCGGTGATGCCGCCGGCGAGGATGCAGATGATCGAAAATGAGATGGCAAAATTCTGGAACAGCCCCATTCGTCGGGATAGTTCTTGGGCATAGCCCATGCCATGCAGGACTTTAACGTCCTCGTCATGGTGTTGATCGTGAGCAGACATAGTGGTCCCCTTCCCTGAGATCGTGCAGAGCCGTTTTATTTCGGCGAGGCCGGTGCGGTCCGGCTGGTTGTTGAAAGCGCTTGCAATGGTCCCGTGCTTTGCCGGACGTCGCTTTCCCCTAATGGCTCTGCTCAGATTTGCGACATTTCGTCGCTGACACACAAATTATGCCGTTTCGTTAAGAACCTGTAAAGATAGGGAACATACCCTTGTTCACTGTAAATAACATAAGTGTTTGTTTTATATATAGAAAGTCTGAATTAAACCGGTATCAATGAGCCTCGTCGAATTATTACAGATTCGGAGGCATTCAGAGAGAATCGGGCCGGATTTCCTGTCGAGCGATGGCGGCGAAGGCTTCGGCGCGTCGGGTGGGGCGAAGACGGGCGAGGCGGGCGAGGCCGAGTTGCTGGGCGGGAATCCGGTCTTTGATCGGGCGATAAACCACCTGCCGCCCGTCCAGGGTCTGCGAGCTGGCGGGACGCGAATGCATGACTGCGAAGCCGTCGCCGGAGGCCACCAGCCCGCGCAGCAATTCGAAGCTCGATGTCTCCTGGGCGATCCGCGGACGCAATCCCCGGCTGGTGAACAGCGAGAGGAAATAGTCGCGGCTCTGCGGCAGGTTCAGCAGCACCATAGGCCAACGCGCCAAGTCTTCCAGCGAGACCGAGGATTGGCGGGCGAGCTTGTGGTTCTTCGCCAAGATCGCGTGCAATGGCACCCCGGCCAGCGGCTCGAAGGAGACATCCTCGCTGAGATTGAGATCATAGGTGAGTGCGATCTCGAACAGACCCGCGGCGAGGCCGTCCAGCACGCCCTGCACATGGCTTTCATGGAGCGCGATCGCGATCGCGGGATGGCTGGCGGCGAAGGCGCGGATCAGCTGTGGCATCACCATCGGCGCGAAGGTCTGGAAGCAGCCGACATGGAGCTCGCCTTCCAGGGCCTGGCCCAGCCCGACGGCGCCGTTCCGCAACTCTTCCGCATGGTCCAGCAGGCTGCGCGCATCCTTGAACAGCCGGGCACCGGCGGGCGTGAGGCTGAGCCCCTGCGCGTGATGGCGGATGAAGAGGTCCACTTTGAACCGGTCCTCGAGCTCGGCGATCGCGGCCGAAACCGAAGGCTGGGAGATGTTCAGCCGGCGTCCGGCTTCGGTGATGCTGCCGGTCTCGGCGACGGCCACGAAGTAGCGGATCTGCTTCAGGGTGAAGGACATAGGTTTTTTCGATCCAGATTGCAGGATAAAAATATTTTCCCTTTGCCGTAGCTGTTGTCAATCTCCGTGCGGAAAGCCGGGAAATCAAGCAATGCACCATCGCGCGCGGTGCCAGAAGATTGTGCGGGTGTTTCCGACCGCGTTATGGATCAATAGGCGAAACAGTGAGAGTTCAGCGTCATGGCCTATAGCCACGTTCGATTGAGAAAATTCAACACCGCGAAGACCTATCCCGAGCAGAAGCTCGACAACGATCTCTCCATGTCGGTGCGCGCCGGCGGCTTCGTGTTCCTGCGCGGCCAGGTGGGGCAGGCGCTGAATGGCACCAATGTCGGGATCGGCGATGCACGGATACAGGCCGAGCAGGCGATGCGCAACGTGAAGCAGCTTCTGGAAGAGCAGGGCGCGCGGCTGCAGGATGTTTGCAAGATCAACATCTACATCACGGATCCGCGCTACCGCGAGGCGGTTTACCGGGTCGTCGGCAAATATCTGAAGGGCGTCTATCCGGTCTCGACCGGTATCGTCGTGCAGGCGCTGGCGCGGCCGGAATGGGTGGTCGAGGTCGATGTCTTCGCCGTCATTCCCGATGCGCGATTGAAGACCTTGGCCGAGCCCGCCCCCGAATTGCAGTGGAAGGACACCGCCGACCGGGCGGATCGTCGAAAGGCGCGCCCGAAGGCCGCGAAACGGAGAGCCCGATGACTTTCTCCATAGCCGGGCGCTGCGCCAAGACCGGGATGTTCGGCATCGCCATCTCCACATCCTCGATCGCGGTCTCGGCGCGGTGCCCCTGGGTGCGCGCCGGTGTCGGCGCGGTCTCGACCCAGAACGTGACCGATCCGCGCCTTGGGCCGAAGGGCCTCGACCTGCTGGAAGAGGGAATGCCGGCTCCCGTTGCCCTCGAAGAACTGATGAAATCGGCGCCGCATGCGGGCCATCGGCAGGTCCTTATGATCGATGCGGCGGGACGGACCGCGCATTGGACCGGCGCCAACGCCCTGGGAACGAAGGGAACCGCACAGGGCAAGAACTGCGTCTCCGGCGGCAATCTGCTGAAACATGCCAAGGTGCCGGAGGCGCTGGTGCGGAGCTTCGAATCCGACCCTGACCGTCATCTCGCCGATCGCCTGATCGGCGCGCTGGAAGCGGGTCTCGCGGATGGCGGTGAGGCGGGGCCGGTGCACTCGGCCGGCGTCATCGTCATGCATGAGCAGATCTGGCCGCTGGTTGATCTCCGCGTCGATTGGGCGGATGAGAATCCGATCGCTGGATTGCGCAAGCTCTGGCAGGCCTATCAGCCGCAGATGCAGGATTACGTGACCCGCGCGCTCAATCCCGAAGATGCGCCGAAATACGGCGTGCCGGGCGATCCTTAAGTGGTCTGCTCGGCCTTCTTATTCGCACCGCGTCGCATGATGTAGAGACAGCTTCCGACCACGATGGCGGCGCCGCAGATCATCAACAAGGTCGGACGGTTGCCCCAGACGGCCGCGCCGAGAATGGTTGCCCAGACCAGCCCAGTATAATCCAGGGGTGCGATCTGGGAGGCTTGGCCGTAGCGGAATGCCTGGTTCAGGCAGAACTGGCCGGCGGTCCCCATGATGCCGACGGCGAGGAAGAGCGCCGCATCGTGCCAACTCGGCGTGATCCAATAGAACGGCATGGCGACGCCGAGCGCGACCACCACGACCAGCGAATAATAAAACAGGATCGTGTGGCTGGATTCGCTGGTGGAAAGCTGCCGCGATGAAACCTGGGTCAGCGCCCAGGCGCAGCCCGAGAGCAGCGCCAGCAGGGATCCCAGATCTACGCCCGCCGAAGTGGGCTTCATGATCATCACGATGCCGATGAAGCCGATGCAGACGGCGGTCCAGCGGCGGATTCCGACCTTCTCCTTCAGCATCGGAATCGAGAAGATGGTCACGAAAATCGGCGACGAGCCGGTGATGCAGACCGCGTTCGGCAATGGAATCAGTTTCAATGCGACGTAAAAGCACAGCATGGTGAAGAGATTGCAGCAGGAGCGGATCAAATGGCCTCCGAGCCGCTTGGTCTTCAGGCTGCGAAAACCGATCGGAGAACCGAGCGCCATGCCGAGAGTGATGCCGAGGCCGATCGAATAGCGAAGGAAGGCGATCTGCCCCACCGTGTAATCGGAGGCCAGCCATTTCACCAGCGCATCCATGACGGTGAGCAGAAAGGCCTGGCTCAGCATGTAGGTGATGGCCCGGCTCGGATGATTGAGCAGCGCGACTGGAACCGCCTTGGCGGCGCTTGGGGCGGCGGAAACTGTGGATTGGGTCACGTTGCCAGCAGGCCTGCTGAAAGGGTACTCTCTGCGGTGATTATGCAGTTCCTTCCGTCCATTGGCTAGAGAGATGCCGCCCGAGATCGTCCATTCCGCCTGTCCGCATGATTGTCCATCGACCTGCGCGCTGGAGGTCGAGCGCCTGGCGCCGGACCGCATCGGCCGCGTTCGGGGTGCGGCGCAAAATCCCTATACGGCCGGTGTCGTCTGCGCGAAGGTCGCGCGCTACGCAGAGCGGCAGCACCATCCCGATCGGGTGGCGCAGCCGATGCGGCGAATCGGCGCCAAAGGCGTGGGGCGCGAGGCTTTCGAAGCCATAAGCTGGGAGAATGCCCTCGATCTCGTAGCGGAACGGTTCATCCGCGCCGAACAGCGGCATGGCGCGGAAGCGGTCTGGCCCTATTACTATGCGGGCACCATGGGTCTTGTGCAGCGGGACGGCATTCACCGGCTGCGCCATGAGAAGAAATATTCGATCCAGAAGGACACGATCTGCGTCGGCCTGTCCGACAATGGATGGATGGCGGGCGTCGGCGTGCTGCGCGGCATCGATTCCCTTGAGATCGTGGATTCGGATTTGATCGTGGTCTGGGGCGGTAATCCGGTGGCCACCCAGGTCAATGTCATGACCCATGTGACGCGCGCCCGAAAACGCGGCGCGAAGTTCATCGTCGTCGACCCCTATCGCACCGGCACCGCCGAGGCGGCCGACCTCCATCTGATGCTGCGTCCCGGAACCGACGGTGCGCTGGTGGCGGCGATGATCCATGTGCTCTTCGCGGAAGGCTTCGCCGACCGCGCCTATATGGAAAAATACGCCGACGCGCCGGCGGAACTCGAAGCGCATGTCCGCGACCGGACGCCGGAATGGGCGGAAGCGATCACCGGGATTCCCGCCGGGGTTATCCGCGATTTCGCCCGGCTTTACGGTGGGACCAAGCGTTCGTTCATCCGGGTCGGTTTCGGCTTCTCGCGTTCGCGCAACGGCGCCGCCAATCTGCATGCCGTGAGCTGCCTGCCGACGGTGACCGGCGCCTGGGCGCATCGGGGCGGCGGGGCGCTCTATTCCAACCGCTCGATCTACCGGCTCGACAATGCGCTGATCACCGGCGCGGAGATGCGCGATCCTTCGGTCCGCGCCCTCGATCAATCGCGGATCGGCGCGGTG
>DASYDA010000241.1:0-4019 GCA_036499865.1 Dongiaceae bacterium
GCTGTTCGTGATCGGTGGCCTGATCGCGGCGGTGTCCGGGCTCTGCACCGGCGCGATGGTGCTGTCGGAGATCAGCGACGGCTCCGCGGAAGGCCAGGCGGTCCTGATAGGCGGCCTCATCGTCGGCGGCATTCCCTTCCTGGTCGGTCTCGCTCTGATTTTCGTCGCGCGGAAATGGGGCAAGAAGAAACCACCGCCGCCGAACCCCGACATATTCCGATGAGCGACCAGGGATTTCCGACCGTGGATCGAATTGCCGCAGCCATCATTCCCATTCTCGAAACCCCGCGCCTCATCCTGCGCGGCCATCGCCGCGAGGATTTCGCGGCGAGTGCGGCCATGTGGGGCGACCCCGCGGTTGGGCGGCATATCAGCGGACGGGCATCCACCGCGGAAGAATCCTGGGCGCGGCTGCTGCGCTATCCCGGGCTCTGGACCTATCTCGGCTTCGGCTATTGGGTGGTGGAAGAGAAGGCGAGCGGTCGCTTCGTCGGCGAGGTGGGTCTCGCCGATTTCAAGCGCGAGATCAAGCCTGCACTGGGCGAAAGCGCGGAAATGGGTTGGGTGTTGGCACCCTGGTCGCACGGCAACGGTTATGCGAGCGAAGCGGTGACGGCGGCGCTCGGCTGGGCGGACATCAATATCTCCAGCTTGCCCATCGTCTGCATCGTGGCGCCGGAGAACCGGGCTTCGGTCCGCGTCGCGGAAAAGGCGGGGTTCAAGCTCTACGCGGAAGGCAGCTACAAAGGCGGGTCAACGCTGTTCTTCCGGCGTGAACGCGGCGCTTAGCTAGGCGAGAGTCAGAGAGAATTTTCGACCCCTCACCCCTACCCTCTCCCTCAAGGGGAGAGGGGGTTCAACGAGTCGCTTCGTCGATCAGGGCTAACGCAATAGGAAAAGTATTAGAGAGCGGTGAAGCAGCGTCCCCCTCCCCTTGAGGGAGAGGCCCGTCCGCGAATGCGGACGTTCGTCCGCAGGGGGTGGGGGCAATGACTCTTGCCGATGACGTCGGCTATCGCCGCGCAACGCGATAACTGCCGGGATTGACGCCCATCACCTTCTTGAAGCGGCGGTTGAAGGTGGAGAGGTCGTTGAAGCCGGCGTCATAGGCGATGGCCGAGATCGGTGTGTCCGAGCGGCGCAGCCTGACCGCCGCGCGATGCAGTCGGGTGCGCAGCACATATTGATGCGGCGACAATCCCACCACCTGCCGGAAGGTGCGCAGGAAGTGGAATGGGCTCATCGCCGATTCCCGCGCCAGGGTTTCCAGCGGAATGGTCTCGTGGGCGGCTTCCTCGATCCGCCGCAGCGCGGTGGTCACGCGCTTGATGTCGCGGGGCCTGGGCGAAGCCGCATTGCGCCTGGTTTCGGCGAGCGTCGTTGCGACCGCGCCGCCGATGCGCCAAGCCAGCGCTTCGAAAGCGTCATCATCTGCATCGTCGCACGCGGCTTCGATCTCGGCGAGCAGGGGCGCCAATTCCGGCAAGGGCGGCAGGCTGGCGCGGCCGATCTCGGCGCGGCGGGAACCGGGCGTTGCCGCGACGATTTCCTCCCAGCGCGCCGGGCTGAAGTGGAAGGCGAGGCATCGGTCGCCGATGCCGTGCTCGTGGCCGCATTGGAAGCAGGCGCGCGGCTGGCCCAGCATCAGCGCGCCCGGCGCCAGGACGGCATCGCCGAGGCTCGAGCGGTATTGGAAGCTGCCGGCGGTCACCAAGGCGACGCAGACGCTCGCATGCGCCTCCTCGAAGACGCGATCTCCCGGACCCGCCGTGCAGAGGACGTCATGCACCGTCCAGCCGGGGCCGGCGGCGAGCCTGCGGGAAGAGGGATGCGGCTTCGACATGAGCACAGAATAGCAACTTTTCCCAAGCGGCGTCACCCGGTGAAGCCCTAGAAAAGCGGCATTCGCGGCTCTGAAAGGTTACGAAAATGAACGCTCTCCAATCACAGAAACGACCACTTTCGGTCCCATCGCCCAGTTTCATCGATGCCCTGCATTGCGACGGCCCGGCGGCGGACCGTGCCGAGAAGATGGGCCTTTATGGCTGGCTGATCGGCGCCTGGGAGATGGATGTGCTCGCCCATGACGAAAGCGGCGCCACGCATAAGAGCACCGGCGAGATCCATTTCGGCTGGGTGCTCGAAGGCCGCGCCATCCAGGATGTCTGGATCACGCCGCCCCGGGGCCGGCGCGCCGGTGGGGCGGAGCAGCCGGTCACCGGCAATTTCTACGGCACCACTTTGCGAATCTACGATCCGGGGCAGGATCCCCAAGGTTCGGGAGTCTGGCACATCTTCTGGCTCGATCCGGTGAGGCAGTCTTACACCCGCCAGATCGGCCGCGCCGACGGTGCCGACATCCTGCAGCTGACGGTCGGCGAGACGCCGCAGCGGCGCTGGCGCTTCACCGAGATCACGCCGGATTCCTTCCACTGGATCGCCGATATCGCCATGCCGAATTCGGCGGAAAATTTCGCGGCGGAAAAGCCGGAATGGCGCCTCCAGGTCGAGTTCTTCGCGCGGCGCATTGCAGCCTAACGTTCAAAAACGGAGAGAACTCATGTTCAACCATGTCTCGATCGGCGTCCGCGATATCCCGAGGACGAAGAAATTCTACGACGCAGCGCTGCAGCCGCTCGGCTTCAAATGTCTTAGCGAGGATGCGAACGGCCTCGGCTACGGCAAGGATTCGGTCGTGCTCTGGATCGGCAAGACCGAAAAGCCGGTCCCGGTCGACGGCAAATCCAACCTGCATTTCTGCTTCGATGCGCCGAGCCGCAAAAGCGTCGATGGCTTTCATGCCGGCGGCATGGGTGCGGGCGGCAAGGATAACGGCAAGCCCGGTTTGCGCGCGGATTACGGCGCGAATTACTACGCCGCCTTCGTGGTCGATCCCGACGGTTACCGGCTGGAGGCCTATTACGGCGGGGGAAAGTAACGGAGCAAGGATCGCTATACGCCCTTCGTCATGCCCGAACCTGGTTTGGGCATCCATGCCTTTGCTTATCGGTCGCTGAAAGGCGTGGATTCCCGGGCCAGGCCCGGGAATGACGGTGGGTTGGACTCACTGAACAATCCGTTCACCGATCTCGTCTTTATTTCCGAGGCGTCGTCGCCCATGTTTCCCATCGAACGGAAGGAAATGGAACATGGGTCTCTTGGTCGAAGGCGTCTGGCAGGACAAGTGGTACGAAACCGACGCCAATAAGGGGCGCTTCAAGCGCGTGGACTCCAGCTTCCGGAATTGGATCACCGCGGATGGCAGTCCCGGCCCGACCGGCGAAGGCGGCTTCAAGGCGGAGGTCGGCCGCTACCACCTCTATGCTTCTCTTGCCTGCCCCTGGGCGCATCGTGCGCTGATCTTCCGCGCGCTGAAGCAGCTCGGGGGCATGATCTCGCTCTCCGTGGTCCATTGGCATATGGGCGAATTCGGCTGGAGCTTCGAGCCCGGCGAAGGCGTGGTGGCGGATCCGGTCCTCGGCGCCCGGCATCTCTCGGAGATCTATGTCGCCGCCGATCCCAGATATACCGGCCGCGTCACCGTGCCGGTGCTCTGGGACAAGCAGCGCCGGACCATCGTCAACAACGAATCCTCCGAGATCATCCGCATGCTGGATTCCGCCTTCGACGGGATCGGCGCGGCACCCGGCGATTACTATCCGGCGGATTTGCGCGGGGAGATCGATGCGTTGAATGCGCGGATCTACGACGCGGTCAATAACGGCGTCTACAAAGCGGGCTTCGCCACCACCCAGGAGGCCTATGAGGAAGCGCTGGCGCCTTTATTCGAGACGCTGGATTTCCTGGAGGACCGGCTCGCCACCCGCAAATATCTCTGCGGCGCACGCATCACCGAGGCCGATTGGCGGCTGTTCACGACCTTGGTGCGTTTCGATGCGGTCTATGTCGGACACTTCAAATGCAACATCCGCCGCATCGCCGATTATCCGCGACTTTCCGCTTATCTGAAAAGCCTGCTCGCCGTGCCGGGGGTGCGCGAGACCGTGCAGCTTAACCAC
>DASYDA010000242.1:0-10617 GCA_036499865.1 Dongiaceae bacterium
GTGGGAGAGGGTTGGGAGAAGCGTCGAAAACTGCTTCCGTTTATTGCTTTAGCCCAAACCGCTGGACCCAGCCCGCGACATCGCTGAAGGCGACATTGCCGCCGCAAAGGACCAAGCCCAGGACCGCCTGGTTTCCCGCGCGTTCGATCACGCGCCGGGCGGCGGGGATGAGGCAGCCGGCGGCGGGCTCAGCCCAGATCTTCGCCTCTTCGGCGATGGTAAGGACGCCGCCGACCGCTTCCGCGTCCGATATCACGAAGACTTCCTCGACCAGGGCTTTCACATGGGCGAGCGAGCGATCCGTCACCGAGGGAGCGGCAAGCGTCGTCGCGATGGAGGAGGTCTGGATCCGGACGGGGCCACCCTTTGCGATGGCCTGGGTCATGGCATCCGCGCCGACGGTCTCGACGCCCCAGATCCGGATCTTGGGATTGGCGGCCTTCAGCGCCACCGCGGCGCCGGAAATCAGCCCACCACCGCCGATGCTGATCAGGACGTCGGTCAGGTCCGGGATATCGGCGATGAATTCCCGTCCCACCGTGCCATGGCCGGCGATGATCAGCGGATCGTCATAGGAATGGATATAGGTCAGGCCCTTCTCTGCGCCCTCCTTGTCGGCGAGATCGAAGGCGGCCCCGGCATCGGGTGTGAGCAGCAGGGTGGCGCCGTCCGCACGGATTCGTGCCTTGGACCGTTCCGGCGCCTTGTCCGACATCACCACGGTGACGGCGATCCCCATGCTCTTTGCGATCTCGGCGATGGCGATGCCGTGATTGCCGCCGCTCACCGTGATCAGGCCGCGCCGGCGCTCTTCGTCGCTGAGGTTCAGGATCTTGTTAACGATTCCTCGGGGCTTAAAGCAGCCGGTCCGCTGCAGCACTTCCAGCTTGATCGCTGTCTTGCAACCGAGATGCTTGGAGAGCCCGGGACTCTCGATCGCCGGCGTGCGCAACACCTTGCCGCGGATCGCCTGCTCGGCGGCGCGGATATCGTCGATGGTGACCAGGGGCATGGATGACAGTGGTTCGGATGACATGAATTCCTCAAACGAAAACGGGCGGGACCCCGCGGACCCGCCCGTCCATCTTGCACGGATCGAAGCCTTGCGTCAGCCGGCCTGAACGCGGGAAAGGAAATGCTCGACCGCTTGGCTGAGACTCGCCTGTTCGGCCAGCATACCATCGACCGAGCTCATCAGATCCTGGGCCGCGCTGCCGGTGCGCTGGCTGGATTCGGCGACGATCGCGATCGTGGAGGTTACCTGCTGGGTCCCCTGGGCCGCCTGCTGGACGCTGGAGGCGATCTCCGCCGTGGCGGCCCCCTGTTCTTCGACGGCCGCGGAGATCGCCATGGCGTCCTCGCTGATCTTGCCGATGGCGCGGGAGACGCCCTTGATCGCCGTGACCGCTTCGGACGAGGTGGCCTGGATTTCGCCGACCAGGCCGGCGATTTCCTTGGTCGCCGCCGCCGTCTGATTGGCTAGGCTCTTCACCTCCTGCGCGACCACCGCGAAACCCTTGCCGGCATCGCCGGCGCGGGCGGCTTCGATGGTGGCATTGAGCGCCAGCAGATTGGTTTGCGCCGCGATCTTCTCGATCAGGCTGACCACATCCCCGATCCGCTGCGCCGCCGAGGCCAATGCGTCGAAGGTCTTGTCGGTCTGCTCCGCCTCGTTGACGGCGCTCTTCGCGCCATCCGCGCTGGCGGTGACCCGTTGCGAGATCTCGACGATGGATGAGGAAAGTTGTCTCGTGGCGGCGGCCACGGTCTGCACATTCTGCGCCGCTTCATTGGCCGCGGCCGAAACGGTGGAAGCCTGGCTGCTGGAATCGGTCGCCAAATGCGACAGGCTGTCGGCGGTTTTCTTCAGGCGGTCCGTGGTGCCGTTGATCGCGGTCAGCGAGCGCTTCACCAGCCCATCGAACTGCAGGCAGAGCTCCTGGAGGTCGCGGGCCCGCTGCAATTCCTGCCCGCGGCGGTCGGCGGCCTGCTGTTCGAGCCGCTTTGCATCCAGCGCGCTGGCGCGCAGGCTTTCAAGCGCGTTCGAAAGCTTGCCGAGCTCGTCCGGATAGCGGCTCTGCGGGACTGGGCTTTCATAATCACCGCCGGTCAGGCGGGAGACCGCTGCCATCAGAACGGTGGTCGGTTTCGTGAAGCGTTTCAGCACCGATCCGATTCCCAGGATGGACAGGCCGAGGGCGATCAGGAAGGCGATGCCCGAGGTGATCATCACCTCGAGGGCGGCGCTGCGCTGTTGCCCCGCATGGGCGACCGCCTCGTCCAGGGCGTGGAAGCCGATGGCGAGGACGGAGTCGAACGGGCTGTTGCACATCTTGTTGAAATCGGCGACCGACATGTTGAGTGGGGTACCGCCGCCGATGCCGGTCACCATGCTATCGATGTTCTGCTGAACGCCTTCCGCCGCCTGATGGGCCGCGGCGACGCTGGTGACGATGCTGGCGGGCTCGTCCGGCCGGTCGATCAACTCGTCGATGATGCGGAAGCCGCTCTGATAGGCTCCGATTCCGGTGCGCCACTTGCCGACGACTTCCGTCGATGGCTTCTGGTTGTTCGCCAGGTTGGTCCGCAGCAGGGCGCATTGATTACCGTATTGGTCGCGGATCAGCCATGCGGCGCGGCGAATCTGAACCATCTCGGCGACCAGGGGGTCCTGCATCCGCACGTCATTGCCGAGCTGCACGGAAACGGCGGACAGGGCATTGGTGACGCCGTCGATGCTGGCGCGCCAACCCGGCGGCGTCGCGGCGCCGCGTTGGGCGAGCGGCTTGGCCAGAATCGCATCCGTCTCCGGTTCCTTGGATTTCATGTCCTGCCACCGCGCGACGAGTTCGTTCGCGAGCTTGTCCCGGTTGGGGATCTGAAGCTTGCCGATCGCGGCGACGGCGGTCTGATAACTGGTTTCGACTTTGGACCGCATCCCAGCGAGGGCGTCATGCGAATCCCCATCCGCCAGCAGCATGGCGCTGAAACGCGCGGCCTGGCTGCGGACCGAAAGGATTGTGTTGAACAGGATGCGGTCGGCCTCGGTGGCGTCCTGGATCTTGATCGCGGTCCGATAATCGGAATATCCGCCCCAGGTGAAGATGCCTGTCGCGGTCAAAAGGCAGACCAGGATGACGGCTTGGATCGCGATCAACAGCCGAGAGATGGATGAACGGAACATGTGGCCTCCCGAAATTCAATCGCGCGACAAGGCGGGCTTCGTCCGTCCGTTCGCCTATACCGCGGCGTTGCCACAGGATGAGACAGACCGATTAACAAATTCTGAGCGCCGATCCGGGATTCACGAATCTGACATCATCTGAAAACGAAAAGGGGCGGAATCCTGCGATTCCGCCCCTTCCCGGGATATGATCGTCCGATTACTAGCCGAGATGCATCCAGACGGATTTGGTCTGGGTGACGGTGGTCAGGGTCTCCAGGCATTTGTCGCGGCCCATGCCGGATTGCTTGAAGCCGCCCCAGATCGAGGTCATGTCGCCGTGGTCAAAGCAATTGACCCAGACGATGCCGGCATCGATGTCGCGCGCCGCCTTATGGGCGACCGAGACGTCGGAGGTCCAGATGCTGGCGGCGAGGCCATAGATCGAATCGTTGGCGATAGTGATGGCGTCTTCCAGCTTCTTGTAGGGGATGATGCCGGTGACCGGGCCGAAGATCTCTTCCTGGGCGATCCGCATGGAATTCTTCACGCCGGTGAACAAGGTCGGCGAGACATAGCTGCCCTTGTCCATGCCCTTGGGCGTGCCGCCGCCCAGCGCCAGCTTGGCGCCTTCCTTCTTGCCGATGTCGATATAGGAGAGCACGCGCTTCTGTTGCTCGCGGGTGACCATTGGGCCCATGGTGGTGGAGGGGTCCAGGGGATCGCCGGGACTGAAGCTCTTCTTCGCCTTTTCCAGGAACTTCGAGACGAATTCGTCGTGGATCTTGACATCCACCAGCAGGCGGGAGCCGGCGTTGCAGACCTCGCCCTGGTTGCCGTAGATGCCGTTCACCGCATATTGCACGGCGGTATTGAGATCGGGCACGTCGCCGGTCACGATCTGCGGGGTCTTGCCGCCGCATTCGGTGGTGACGCGCTTCATGTTGGACTGACCGGCATAGACCATCATCAACTTGCCGACCTCGGTCGAGCCGGTGAAGCCGATCTTGTCCACGTCGCTGTGCAGCGCCAGGGCCTTACCGGCCTCTTCGCCCAGGCCCTGGATGACGTTGAACACGCCGGCCGGACCGCCGGCTTCCATGAACAGCTTCGCCATCAGCGCGCCGGAGAGCGGCGATTGCTCGGCCGGCTTCAGGATCACGGAATTGCCCGCAGCCAGAGCCGGGGCGACTTTCCACGACGCCATCATCAGCGGATAGTTCCAAGGGACGATGCAGCCGACAACGCCGAGCGGCTGGCGCAGGATGTAGTGGAATTCCGTGGCCGCGGTCGAGGTGACCTGGCCTTCGATCTTGTCGATGGTTTCGCCGAAATAGTTGAAGGTCATCACCGAGCCGGGGATGTCGCTGTTCAGCATGTCGCTGATCGGTTTGCCCATGTCGGTGGTGTCGAGCAACGCGAATTCCAGCGCGTTCTCCTCGATCAATTGCGCGAACTTGTAGATGACCGTCATGCGGTCGCGCGGCGCCATGCGGGACCAGACGCTCGACTTGAACGCCTTGCGCGCGGCCTTCACCGCCGTATCGACGTCGGAGGCGTCGCTGCGGGCGACGCCGGCGATCACTTCACCGGTCGCCGGATTGACGGTCTCGAACTTCCTGCCCTTCTTGGCATCGACGAACTTGCCGTCGATGAAGTTGCGGGTTTCCGGCTTCAGCTTGCCGGCATATTTCGTGAAGGCCTTCTTATCGAGGGCGCGTGCCTGTTCCAGGTTCATGATTCATCTCCTCCTGAGGGTCTGAATTCCGGCGCTTTGAGAATTGGCCAGGTGTTTTTTTAATTCCGATGACTGCTTATACCACCGCACCAGGAGCGCAAGCCAGGAGGCCTCAAGCGGCTGAATCGGCTTGAGAATTCACCACTTCGGTGGAGCCGAGACGCCGCTCGGCGATGCTTTCGATATTGGCCTTGAGCGCGGCGTCTTCCGAGAGCAGCCGGCGGAAATCCCGCTCGCTCAATTCCAGCAGCCGGCAGAAGCTCAGTGAAACCACGTCGGCCGAACGCGGCCGGCCGGTGATCAACGCCAATTCACCGAAAAATTCGCCACTGCCCAATTCGATTTCGCCGGCGGCGAGCTTCAACCGCACGGCGCCGGAGGCGATGAAATACATGGCCTCGCCCCGGGCGCCCTTTCGCAGGATGATCTCGTCGGGCAGGGTCAGCCGCGGCCGCAGCCAGCGCGCGATGTCGGCCAGCGCCGTTTCCGGCAGGCCGGAGAACAGCGGCACGCGGCCGATCAACTGATGGGCCGTGAGCCGGGTGTCGAGCCGGGGCCGGCTGTCGAGTTTGGCTTGCCGGTCCGCCGCGCCCTCGATCAGGGCCTGGGCAACCTCGCCGCCGATGACACCCTGGTCCTGCAAGGCCTGATAGCCGCGCCGTTCCATCTCCCGCGCCAGCCGGCCGAGATGCTGCCGCTGCAGGGCTTCGGCATAAATGGGGTATTGCAGCTTCAGCGCGACGAGGGCGTCTTCGACGGCCTTGGCGCGGGCGGCGTTGAGTTCGATCAAGGTGCCGGTGGCGTCTTCGCCCAAGAGCGGACCGAGGCGGTCGCGGGCAAACACCGTCATCTCCGCGAGCAGGCGACGCTGGTTGATCAGCAGCTCGAAACGCGCCGCCAGGGCATGGGCCAAGGGCCGTTCGAAGTGGAACCGGTTCTGCAGGCCGAGCAGCAGACGGAAGCTGCGGCCGTAGCGAAGCCCCTCCGTCCAGGCGCGTGCGAAGGCCTTATCGACATCCCATCTTTCGCGGGTGTGGCGGAATTGCGGCTTGATGGCGTCCCGCAGCCGCTGCGCCTGGGCGAGCAGCATTTCGGCGATCCTCCGATCGACCACCTCGGCCCGCAGCAATTGCAGGCAGCGCTCGCTTTCATGCGCGGTCAGGACGGTGAGTCCGACGCGCAGGGTCTGCCGGCGGCCGAGCACGCTGACCTCCGTCCCCTCGATCGGGCTGCAATGCGCGCGTTCCACAGCCAGGCGGGCGTCCAGGTCGTCGAGCACGGCATCCATCGCCTTGCGGTCGATCCGGCCTTCATCCGCCGCTTGCGCGACCTGGTCGCGCACCTGGGCGAGCGTCATCAGGGCGGCGCGGTCCCGCACCCCGCGGGCGACCGGCGTCAGCGCGGTCAGCTGCAGGAGGCGGATGAGCGGGCGCAGGCTGGTGCCGTTGATGAAGAGGGTCATCAGCACGAAGCCGGTCACCGAGGCGGCGACGAAATTCCGCACCGCTTCCGGCAATGCTTCGTTTTCGGTCACCGCCAAGGCCAGGGCCAGCGAGACGGCGCCCCGCAGCCCGCCCCAAAGCACTACCGATTTCAGGCGATTGTCGATCCGCTGCATCAGGCCCAGCCGTTCGAGACCGGGCAGCAGGCCGAACACGCTGACCGCGCGGGCGATCAGCGTCGCGAAATAAAGGATCACCACCAGGCCCAGATCGCGCCAGCTCATATTGCCGATGAAGCGCGGCACGAACATGGCGGCGAACAGGAAGATGAGCGAATTCGCCCAGAAGCCGATCTGGCCCCAGGCGCCGGCGAGTTGCTCTGCGGTCTCCTGGGTGAAGCGGGTGCGCCGCGTCGCGCCGATCACCAGGCCGGCGGAAACGCAGGAGACCACGCCGGAGACATGGACATAGTGCTCGGCGATGAAATAGGAGAGATAAGCAAGGGCGATGGTGAGGGTGATCTCCGCCCGTGGCCAGCCATGCAGCAGACGGAAAATCGCCGTCGTTGCCACCGCCATGACGACGCCGGTTGCCGCGCCACCCAGGGCGCTGACCACGAAATCCAGGGCCAGATTGGCGATATTGCTCTCCTGGTGGGTCAGGATGAGTTCGAGCAGCATGCTGAAGAGAGCGATCGCCGCCGCGTCATTCAACAGGCTTTCGCCCTCGACCAGGGTCAAAAGGCGGCGCGGCGCGCCCACTTCGCGGAAGACGCCGATGACCGCCGCCGGATCGGTGGTGGCGACGATCGATCCCAGCAGCAGGCAGGTCAGCAGGCCGAAATCGGAAGCCGCACCCAGCGCCGCGCCCACCACAACGGTGCAGATCACCACGGCGACGACCGCCATGGTGAGGATCGGCGCGATATCGTCCATCAAACGCCGGAAATCGACTTCGATCGCCGCCTCGAACAGCAAAGCCGGCAGGAAGATGACGATGATCGCTTCCGCCGAAATCTCGAAATGCTGCAGGGCGCTCAAGAGATCGCCGGTGACGGCGCTGTGGGCGGTGGCGGGCGGCAGCATCTGGATCACCAGCCCCAGCGCGCAGCCCGCCAGAGCCAGCAGCACCGAGTAAGGCAGGTGCAACCGGCCGGCCACGGGCGGCAGCAAGCTGACGAGGCCCAGCAGGGTCACCAATCCGAAGACGATGAGTGTCACGGACGACATGCGGAGCTTCGGGCCTTAACCTGTTTTCGATTTCGCGATGTAGACGCCGTCCCAATCGGCGGGCGGCGGGTCGGCCCGGAACTCGGCGATGCGGGCGGCATAGACCTCATAGAGGCCGAGCAGCGATTCGGGTGCTTGTTCGGCGCATGCGCGCACGGCAGCATCGGCCCGATCCCAGTCCTGCCCACGATAGGCCGTTAACATACGATCATGGCCTTCCTTGAGTCCACGAAACTCCGCCGTCGCGGCCACGTGTTCGTCGCCGAGCCCCGTATAGATACGGACAGGGACGGCTTTGCCCTTCACCTGCACTTGGTCCAGTTCCAGCAACGCGAATTCGGGCGCGGCGCTCGCGGTCTCCTCGCCGATCACCAGGTCGACGCCATAAGCCGGAGACAAGGCTTCCAGGCGGGAGGCGGTGTTCACCGTGTCGCCGAGGGCGGAATAGTTGAAGCGCTGGTCGGAACCCATGTTGCCGACGCAGCAAAGGCCGGAATTCAGCCCGATGCCGGCCTTGATCTCGACATCGTGCAGCCCGACGAAGACAGGATCGTGCTTGAGGCGCGCGTTCAGCGCGGCCAATTCCTCGCGCATCAGGAAGGCGGACTGAATCGCCAGCTTGCCATGCGAGGCGATGTCGATCGGCGCATTCCAGAACGCCATGATGCAATCGCCGATATATTTATCGATGGCGCCGCTGTGCTTGAGGATGACATCCGTCATCGGCGTCAGGAAGGCGTTGATCACGTGGGTCAGCTCTTGCGGGTTGAGCTTCTCCGAGAGCTTGGTGAAGCCGCGGATGTCGGTGAACATCAGAGTGAGCTCGCGCAACTCGCCGCCGAGCTTAAGGTTTTCGGGGGACAGCTTGTTCACCAAGGCGGGCGAGACATAGCGCGACATGGCGGAGCGGATGAAGCGTTTCTCATGCTCGGTCCGCAGGAAATTGATCAGCGTCGTCGCGATGAACAGCACGACGGCGGTGCCGGCGGGGTAGAGGGGATCGAGCAGCCAGTGCTGATCCTTGAAGTAGTACCAGCTCAGGGCGATTGAAACGATGATCGTTATCAGGGCGACCAGAAGGCCTGAAAGCGCTCCGCCACCGTAGGAAAATCCGATCGCGACGACGCCGAGGCCGATCAGCGTCAGGATCTCCGCGCCGTCCGCCCAATCGGGGCGGGTGAGATATTTGCCGCTGGCGATCTGCTCGATGATCTGGGCATGGATTTCGACCCCGGGCATCACCGCGTCGAGCGGCGTCGCCTTGATGTCTTGCAGGCCTTCGACCGTGGTTCCGATCAGTACGATCTGGCCGGCGATGAGATTGGCGTCGAAATCCGGCCGGAAGAGGTCGGCGATCGAAACGAAGCGTTTCGGCTGATGACCCGTATCATAGAGGAAGAGCTGCACGCGGGCGGTGGGCTGCAGGATAACCGTGCCGATGCGCATCTTGGCGGCGCCGGTCGAAGCCCCGAAGCTGAAGGCGCCGGGCGCCCCGGCGAGCTTGATGAAGGGCGTGTTGCCGCCGACGCCGCGATAGAGCGCCTCCGTCGCCAACGAGGGATAGAGCTTGTCTTTGACGCGGACCACCAGGGGCACCTGGCGGATGATGCCGTCGGGATCGGGCTCCCCGGCATTGACGGCGCCGATCCCGGTGGCCGCCGCCTGCAAGGCGGGCAGGGATGGGACGTAGTAATCGCCGCCCAGGGCGAAGCCCGCGGCCTCCTCGGCCGCATTGGCGTCGGTGCGTTGCGCGATGATGTCGTATTTCTTCTGCAACGGTGCCATGACCCGACCGGGATCGCTGGCCAGATAGGCGAAGGGCACGACCGACGTCACGCGCTTCAGGGAATCCGCCAGCATCTGGTCGGGGTCGGGCAGCGCCGCCATCTCCGCTTTGATCGGCGTGAAGGTGGGATCGTCGGGCAAGGCGGCGGCCACGGCTTTGGGCGCGGTGCGATCCGGCTCCGCGAACAGCACGTCGAACGCGATCACCGCGGCGCCCAGTTCGTGCAGCCGGTCCACCACCTTCGCCATGGTGGCGCGCGACCAGGGCCATTGGCCGAATTTATCCAGGCTCTTCTCGTCGATGGCGGCGATGCGGACCGGAAGCTGCGGGTCGTAGGGCCTCGGCGCCAGGCGCTGGAACGCGTCGAACACCAGATTGCGGAGATTCTGGATCGGCGCCGGATCCGAGACACGCAAAGCCGCCGCGCCGATCAGCAGCAGCCCCGGTATCGCAATCCCCCAGGCCTTGTTCATTGCGCAAGTCTTCCGTGGCTGAGATTAGGTCGCGGACGGTCCAGGCGGTCAGTCTAACAGGCCGGCCGGCAAAGCACAGTGGCGGCGGTCACATCGCACTGCCCGATTGAGCGTCCGGCAGGCGCGTCACCGGCAGAAACTTGGTCGGAAAGAGATCCAGTGTCGCGCCGGTGATGTGCTGGGCATCCGTGCCATAGAGCTTGCCGCAGGCGACCGCCGCCTGCTGATCCACCGAATCGATGCAGAGCCCGTCCTCCCGCAGCGACCAGGTTCCCTGGTGGAAGCCGTCGCCGGTATCCCAGAAATAGGCGCGGCCGCCCGGTTCACCATTGAGAGGGGGCCGTAGGCTGATGACGAGGACGCCGTCGGGGGTCATCGCATTGTATTTCCCGGGTGCCAAAGCCGCAGAGCCAGCGATGGTTAGAGCCGGCGGCATCGGATTCGGTTCATCGAAATCGGCATCGGTCCAGATGCGATTGGGCTGGCCGATTCGGCCGTTCCGGTCGAACAGCACGCAGGGCTGCGGAGCGCCTAGGCTGCACCGCCCAATGGCGCGCACCGCGAGTTCGTCATCGCTCAACTGGCAATCCGGGTGGCGGCAAGTCCGGTAATCGAAGCGGTTGCCATTGGGCGAAATCGCGAAGGCGCCGGAAGTCTGGGCGTCGAGTTGGGCCAGGTATTTCTCGCGGTAGATGCCCTCGACCCGCGGGCTGACCGCGATGGGCGCCGAAACGACCCTTGCAAGTTCGGCAGGACTGATCTGCGCGGGTGCAAGCGGGGCGGATT